>JAFYGD010000119.1 GCA_017543415.1 Eubacterium sp.
CTCCTTGTTTCACTTGTTGAAAGTAACTGGATTGCACCCGACGACGAGGTTACAACCGCTGCGGTTAAAAGATACCTTGAGCCGATTATTGAGGCTGGCTGCGATACAATTATTTTAGGCTGCACGCATTTTCCGTTGCTTTCACCCATTATTCAGAAGGTTGCCGGAGAGAGCGTTAAGCTCATTGATTCGGGGCTTGAGGAAGCGGAATACGTAAAAAGCGTTCTTAATGAAAAAGATATGAAAAACGAAGCTGCACACACGGGCGAATACAAATATTTTGTATCCGATAAGCCGCAGAACTTTTATACCGCGGCGAACACTCTGCTCGGTGAGGACATCAGCGGCGAATGTGAATTTATTGATATATTTAAGTACATTTAATTATGGAACCTAAAAAAGCTTTAATTAAAGTTACCGGAAAACAGAATTACGGCAATGACGACGATAAGATTGAGCTTACAACAATAGGCACCCTTGAAGAAACGGATAACGAATATATCCTTTCCTATAACGAGGAGCTTGAACCGAACTCTGCGCCTATAAAAACGCGCCTTTCGGTACGCAAGGACGAAAAGCGGGTTGAGCTTATGCGTTCGGGCGGTTTCGGCTCGCTGCTGATTATTGAGCGTTCAAGGCGCAACCTTTGCACCTATGCAACCGAATTCGGCGATTTGCTTATGGGTATTTACGGTAAGAATATTGAAAATGAAATAGAGGAAAAAAAGGGTAAAATATCCTTTGATTACGATGTTGATATCAACGGCGCGCTTACCTCGCAGAACGAGGTTACCGTTGAGTTCAAAATTAATTAGGAGATACGATGTCAAAGTTAGTTAAACAGACAGAGGAACAGTTAAAGGAAATAATAATTTCCGCCGTAAACAGCGCCGCCGCAAAGGGCGAGCTGCCGGAGGCGGAGCTTCCGCAGTTCATTATTGAAAAGCCGTCGGATAAGAAAAACGGCGATTTTTCAACTAATATTGCAATGGCGGGGGCAAGGGTTTACCGCAAGGCTCCTAAAATGATTGCGGATTCAATAGTATCAAATCTTGATTTATCGGGCACACTTTTTGAAAGGGCAGAGGTTGCCGGACCCGGATTTATCAATTTTTATCTTTCAAAGGAATACTATTCAAATATTGTTAAGGATGTAATTGACTGCGGCAGCGAATACGGCAGGAGCGATTACGGCAAGGGCAAAAAGGTTATTGTTGAATTCGTTTCCGCTAACCCGACGGGGCCTATGCATATAGGCAACGCCCGAGGAGGAGCTATCGGCGACTGTCTTGCTTCCGTGCTTGACGCGGCTGGCTATGAGGTATGGCGCGAGTTTTACGTTAACGACGCGGGTAACCAGATTGAAAAGTTCGGCGTTTCGCTTGAGGTGCGTTACCTTCAGGCTTGCGGACAGGACGTTGAAATGCCCGAGGACGCATATCACGGCGCGGATATTACCGCCCATGCGGAAGCTTTTAAAGCCGAATTCGGCGATAAATATGTAAACGCTTCTTCAGAAGAAAGAAAAAAAGCGCTTGTTGATTTTGCGCTTCCCAAAAATATTGCAGGGCTTGAAAACGACCTTAAGCAGTACAGAATAGTTTACGATAACTGGTTCAGGGAGAGCACAGTTCATAACGACGGCTCTGTTAAAAAGGTTGTTGAGGAGCTTAAGGCAAGGGGCGTTACCTATGAACAGGACGGCGCGCTCTGGTTTAAAGCGAGCGAATTCGGAAATGATAAGGATATAGTTATTATAAGGAGCAACGGGCTTCCCACTTATATCGTTCCCGATATTGCCTACCACTACAACAAGCTTGTAACTCGCGGGTTTGACAAGGCGATTGACGTGCTCGGCGCGGACCACCACGGCTACGTTCCGCGTATGAAGGCGGCGCTTACTGCGCTCGGTATTGACGCCGACAGGCTTGACGTTGTTATTATGCAGATGGTTCGTCTTGTGCGTGACGGCGAAACAATCAAGCTTTCAAAGCGCAGCGGCAAGGCGATAACGCTTAACACCCTGCTTGAAGAAATACCGATTGACGCAGCGCGCTTCTTCTTCAATCTGCGCGAGCCGAATTCACATTTTGATTTTGACCTTGAGCTTGCGGCAAAGCAGAGCAGCGAAAATCCGGTTTACTACGTTCAGTACGCCCACGCGCGCATCTGTTCGATTTTAAGAAAAGCAGAGGAGAGCGGAGCCGCCCTTACCGAGCCGACCGTTGAGGAGCTCAACCTGCTTTCAAGCGACGAGGAAAGGGAGCTTATTTCCCATCTTTCAGCCCTGACGGACGAAATAGTTTCAGCCGCAAAGCAGTACGACCCCGCAAAGCTTACCCACTATGTTGTTGAGCTTGCAACCCTTTTCCATAAGTTTTATAACGCGCAGCGCGTTATGTGCGAAGATGAAGGTCTTATGAAAGCAAGGCTTTACCTTTGTACCGCTGTTAAGAATACAATTAAAAACATTCTTGAGATGCTTAAAATTGAAGCACCCGAAAAAATGTAAACTATAGGAGAATTGTAATGGCAAAAATCAGCCCTAAGCTGCTTCGCTTTTTCGGCGATAAGCTGCTTGATTACACCTATAAAAATCCCGAGCGCAATATGCTCAGGATAATGAAGATTGTTAAAAAGGCTGTAGGCGGAATGTATCCTGAAACAACCTTTACAAAGCCTGTTGAAATTATAACCGATGAAAGTAATATCTGGCACGGTTATGTTTTTAACGGGCTTGAGGATATTGACCGCCGTCAGTTTAAAAATATCGCGCTTACCTTTGCTATTGACGCAGGTTATGTCGGAACCTCAACCTTAAGGCAGAAGCGCGAGGAGCTGCACTGCAATATTCCGTGGGTTATTCTTCTTGACCCCACCTCTGCCTGCAACCTTAAATGCAAGGGCTGCTGGGCGGCTGAATACGGCCACAAATCCAACCTTTCCCTTGACGAAATGAGAAAGCTTATCCGCGAAGCAAAGGAGCTCGGAACGCATTTCTTTATGTTTACGGGCGGCGAGCCGCTTGTAAGAAAAGAGGACGTTTTAACACTTGTCCGTGAAAACCGCGACTGCCTTTTCCTCTGCTTTACAAACGGAACTCTTATTGACGATAAGTTCTGTGAGGATATGAAGGAGGCGGGCAACCTTACCCTTGCGCTTTCCATTGAAGGCAACAAGGAAACTACGGACGCGCGCCGCGGCGAGGACACCTACGATAAGGTAATTGAGGCAATGCGCCTTCTTAAGAAGCATAAATGTCTTTTCGGCACCTCCGTTTGTTACACCTCGCAGAACTACAAGGCTGTAACGAGCGACGAGTTTTACGATACGGAAATTGAAAACGGCGCAAAATTTGCGTGGTATTTCCACTATATGCCCGTCGGAGCGGACGCGGATACAAGCCTTCTTCTTACACCGGAGCAGAGGGAATACGTTTACAGAGCAATCCGTGAAAAGCGCAACAGTAAAACGGGTAAGCCTATTTTCACCGTTGATTTCCAGAACGACGGCGAATTTGTAGGCGGATGTATTGCGGGCGGAAGAAACTATTTCCACGTTAATTCCGAGGGCGACGTTGAGCCCTGCGTTTTTATCCATTACAGCGACTGCAATATCAAGGAAAAGAGCGTTTACGAATGCCTTACCTCACCGCTGTTCAGGGAATACTACAAGGGACAGCCGTTTAACGACAATATGCTCCGCCCCTGCCCGATGCTTGAAAATCCGCAGGCGCTTGTTGATATAGTAAATAAAACGGGGGCAAAGTCAACCAACCTTAACTGCCCGGAAAGCGCGGAGGCGCTCTGTGCAAAATGCGAGCATTACGCAAAGGAATGGGCTCCCGCGGCAAAGCGTATCTGGGAGGAAAAGGAGCGCTTTAAGCCCTTTACCCAGTACTACCGCGATACCCCCGAAGCAAAAGCAGAGAAAAATAAATAAAAAAAATAAAAGACGGTTTTACCGTCTTTATTTTTATTTTGCCTTTGCCGCAGCGGCTTCCTTTTCAGCCTTGCGCTGGGCTCTTTTCTTTTTTGCCTTGTAGCCCATCAGCTTGTCAAGATGCTCCTGGGGCGTTGCGTATGAGCCTATGGTTACTGTTTTTTCGCCGTAGGTTCCGTGGAAGTTTGAACCGCCCGTAAGAAGAAGCTTCTTCTTTTTGCAAAGCTCTGCAAGCGCTTCGGTCTGCTCCTCCGTATTAAACGGCGACCATACCTCTACTCCGTCAAGTCCCATTTCAATGTACTTTTCAATTTCATCAAAATTATCAAACTTACCGGGGTGGGCAAGAACCGCAATTCCGCCCGCGCCGTGAATTTCGTCAATAACAGTCTGAACGTCGGGATATTTTGTAGGCGCGAGGATATTGTTTTCGCTGTCAGTGCTGAAAAGCTTATGGTAAAGCTCTCCGAAAAGCTCGTCCGTATAACCCGCGTCCATTAACGCGTGCATAATATGCTGCTTGTAAAGGTTTGTTGAGCCGCTTGCATGATTGATAATGAATTCGCTTGTAATCGGAAAACGCGCAGCTACCTTAAGCATCATTATCTGACCTGCTCTTTTTCTTGCAACCGAGGTTTTGCGGCATATAGCCTCAAGCCTGTCGGGTGAATCGGCAAGGTACGAAATAATATGAACGCTTTTGCCCGCTTCATTGTCAAATGCGGAAAGCTCAACCGCAGGGATAACGGTAACGCCGTATCTTTTGCCTATAACCTGGCCTCTTACCGTGCCTGCAATGCAGTCGTGGTCCGTTATGGCGATAGTGTTAATTCCGCTTTTGTTAGCTATAACTATTAAATCTTCAATGCCTACCGAACCGTCGCTGAGTTTTGTGTGGCAATGTAAATCTGCTGCCATAACAGGACTCCTTTCAGGTAAAAAATTTGGAATGGTGCCAATATACCTAATGTCATTTTAGCACACTAAAATAAATAATTCAACCGAAAAAGTTCAAACTGTCAATTTGGACAAAAAAACGTCATTTGTTGATTAACAAGTTGTTTAGTTTACTTACTGGAAGACCGACCACGTTGAAGTAGTCGCCGTGTATCTCCTCAACAAGCAGGGCGCCGTAGCCCTGAATACCGTATGCGCCCGCCTTGTCAAAGGGCTCGCCGGTTGCAATGTAGCGCTCAATGTCGCTTTCAGACAGGGGGTAAAAACGCACCTTCGTTTCGCTGTAAAAGGACTGTATTTTTTCGCCCTCAATTACGGTTACGCCGGTAAAAACGCTGTGCTCCCTGCCGCTTAACAGGCGCAGCATATCCCTTGCGGCGTCTGCGTTTGCGGGCTTTCCGAGTATTTTGCCGTCAATAGCAACAACGGTGTCTGCGCCTATAACGGTGTCACCTTCGTTTTTAAACGGAAGCGCCTTTATTCTTGAAAGCTCAAGTACTGCCTCAGCGGGTGAAATACCGTCGGGCAGGGTTTCGTCAACGTCAGCCGTTTTACATATAAAATCTTCTGTAATAAGTTTCATAAGCTCGCGCCTGCGCGGGCTTTGTGAAGCAAGAATAAGCATTGCTATCTGACTCCTCTGAAGTAAAGCCCTCTTGTGTATTCGCCTTCGGGCTTTTTTGTACATTTGTATAAATTGATTATATTTTCAATTTCCGTTCTGCTCTCGTCGGTAAAGTAAAAGTGAATAAAATCGGTTTTGATTTCACTTATTCTGTCGCTCATAACAAGGGAAACGGAATTAAGTATTTCAACGCAGGGAAACTCCGAGCATTTTACGGGGAATTTATATCCCTTGCGGTCTGTCAGTACGCCCTGCTTTTTGCACTTTGCGCAGCCTATGCGGTTTTTAACGGGGCAGTTGCGCGTAAGCATAAGCGGAAGCCTTCCGTAAGCAATTATTCCCGTATCCTCTGCGTTAATTTCAGCCGCTTGTTCAAGTGTGAGTTCAAACGAAAGAACGGGGGACGCGAACATCTGCGCAGTTTCGCTGTTTGTAATGTTCAGCCCGTAGCCGCCGTATACCTTAAAGCCGAGCTCCTCTGCGGTTTTATATGTTCCGAGGTCGGAGCACATCGCCTCTGTAACGCCCGCCTTTTTCAGCTCTGTAAGCCGTTTCTTCAGCTCTTCCTCTTTGCCGAAAAGGCCCCTCGGAATTTCAACGCCTGCGCCGTGCCTAAGCAAAAGCTCCGCGGGAGTTCCTATCGGAAGGAAAATCCTTCTGAACGGGTGATTTACGGGTATCTGCTCTGCGCTTTCAAACCTTGCCGTATAGTAAGGCAAGCCGCTTTTTATCCTCGCTTTAACGGGGGTAAAGGGAAGCGCGGTAACCTGCGGCTCCTGCGTTTCTTCAAGCTTTTCAACCGCTTCGCGGCGGAGTGCGTTTATTGCGCTTGCGGGAGCAATAAGTCCTTCGTCAAGCTCAACTGTAACATTTTCTGCATAGTAGGGCGTTCCGCCGAGCTTTGAAAGACGTTCCTTTAAGCCCTCTTCGGTCAGCGGCTTATTTAAAGCCTTTTCGGGAATACCGCCCGTTACGGTAACGCTTTTTTCGTTTGTGCTTACCGTCAGCGAAAGCTTTTCGCCCGTCTTACAGGTAAAGCCGATATTGACGGGAACGAGAGGAGTTTCCTTATCGTAAAGCCTTGCAAGCTCTTTGAGTACGGAATTCGCCGCGGTAACGTCCTCCTTAAGCCGCGTTCCGAACATATCGTTTCTTTTGCCCGTAAAGTAACCGTCGGTAAAGCCCGAACGCGCAAAAACGCTTTTTAAAACCTCTTTGTCACGCTGCGAATATTCGTTGTTTATTGCGTTTTTACAGGCGGTAACAGCCGCCGCAACGTATTCGGGGCGTTTCATTCTGCCTTCAATTTTAAGGCTGATAACGCCCGCGCTTTCAATTTCCTTAACCTTTTCAATAAGGCTTAAATCCTTCAGCGAAAGGTCGCACCCGCCTTTGCCGTCAGCGCTGAAAGCAAGCCTGCACGGCTGGGCGCAGAGCCCGCGGTTGCCGCTTCTTCCGCCGAGCATTGCCGAAAGGTAGCACTGCCCGGAAACGCACATACAAAGCGCGCCGTGAACGAACATTTCAAGCTCCATTGATGTGGCGTTGCGTATTTCCCTGATTTCATCAAGGCTCATTTCACGCGGTATAACTGCGCGGTAGAAGCCGAGCTCTTCAAGCCTTTTAAAGCCGTCGGGCGTTGTTACGCTGCATTGGGTTGAGGCGTGAAGCCGCGCCTGCGGAAAGCAGCTGCGAATCATTTTTGCCAGCCCGAGGTCCTGAACTATGAACGCGTCAGCCCCGCATTCAAGCGAGCGCTTAACGGTTTCATAGGCGGTTGTAAATTCATTATCAAAAACAAGGGTGTTAACGGTTACATAAACCTTAACGCCCCTTTGGTGGCAGTATCGGCATGCCTTTTTCAGCTCCTCAAAATCAAAGTTGTGAGCCCCGCGCCTTGCGTTGAGCTCTTTTGTTCCGAGGTATACTGCGTTTGCGCCGCATCTTACAGCCGCGGTCAATGCTTCATAACCGCCGCAGGGCGCTAAAATTTCCAAACTCATAATTCTCCAAAATTAAAGGGTGCCGAAAGGCACCCGTTTTTTTTTTATTTACCGGCGAGCCTGTTCCTGAGATTGCTGATTTCACGGTTCAGGCGTTCAATTTCCCTGCGCGCAACGTCAACCTCCATCCTTGCTCTTGCGCTGTCCTCAAGGTAATCCTTAATCTGGGCGCGAAGGTTATCGGCGGAAGCGGTTGCTTTTTTACAGGCGTCAGCTCTGTCAAGTGCAACAAGAACAGCGCACTGAGTTGTTGAAAGCGAGGGGCTTTCCTGACCGATTTTTTTCATTTCGTCGTCAATGAATTCGCCGAGTTCCTCAACGTAATCGGGGTCGTCCTCAGTAATTATTGTATAGCTGCTGCCGCAGATTTTAATATTTACTCTGTTCTTTTCCATATTCTCACCTTTTGCAATCACAATTAGTATATAAGTTAGTATATCAACTTAGTTGAACAATGTCAACCGCTAATAAATTTTAAAAAGCACTGCGCCGTGAGGCTCAACGGCGGCGGTTAAACTGTTTTTAACCTTTCCCGTTTCCCTCTCTTCCCAGATATTGTAAGCGGTGTATACTCTGTCGGCTTCAATAATACCGTCAAGGTCGGCTTTAATTCTGCGCGGCTTGCTGTCCGTGTTGAAAAGCGCAAGGTATCTGCATTTCCTGCCCTTTGCCGTCCATATGATATAGCCCCTGCCGTTTCGCTCTTTTCTTAAAAGCTCCCTTGCGCCAAAAGAGGTTTTATGCATTTTCAGATATTCCACGTTAGTTAAAAGCGAAAGAGTGAAGGCGTCGTTTTCGGGCATATTGCCTCCGAACATCAGCGGTGATTTGAATATTCCCCAAAGCGTCATAAGCGTGTATTGCTCGGGCTTGGTAAAATTGGTTTTGCGGTTCTGTTTGCCGTGGCAGGTTCCGTTTTTTGATATTCTTCCGAGCGGCAGCATATCGCAGTCAGGGTAATTGCCCTTTGAGCCTACGCCCTCCCATTCTTCGCACTTGGCGAACATATCGTGCAGAGGCTCCCAGCGGTCCCAGAAATCGCCCGTAAGACGCCACATATTCGCGGTTTCTTTAAGGTGTTTTGCCTTGTTTCGCGGGGCGGGTCCGGGTGAGAGCGAAAGCACGATTTCACGTCCGCAGTTATCAATCGCGCGCCGCAGCATTTCAATTTCGTAGTCGGCGGTGTAGGGGTTGTCCCACTTTCTGAATTCGGTAACGCATATGTCGTCGCACTTTATAAAGTCCACGCCCCAGGCGGCGTACATATTAATAATTGAGTTGTAGTAATCCTGCGCGCCTTCGCAGTTGTAAAGCCCGTACATATCCGTGTTCCACGCACAAACGGAAAAATGGTGAGCAATCTCACGGCAGGTGTGCTTTGAATTGTAAATCGGGCAGTTTTTATGTACCGCCTGACGCGGAACGCCGCGCATAATATGAATACCGAACTTAAGTCCGAGCGAATGAACGTAATCCGCAAGCGGCTTAAAGCCCCTGCCGCCCTTTGCGCTCGGAAAACGGTTAACGGCGGGCATAAGCCTGCCGTATTTATCCATGGTAAGTTCGGTAAAATTGTTATAATCGTTGTCCTTTGCCTTCGGCTCGTACCACTGAATATCGCAAACAATATATTCCCAGCCGTAAGGCTTAAGATATTCCGCCATATATTCGGCGTTTTCTTTTATCTGCTGCTCGGTTACAGCCGCACCGAAACAGTCCCAGCTGTTCCAGCCGAGAGGGGGAGCTTTTGCAAATGATTTAAAGTCAGCCATATGCCTTACCGCCTTGTTTTTATAGTTTAATTATATTAACAAAACGGTACGGTGTCAATATTAAACGGCTGTCTTATCCTGCGATTCTTCTTCTTTTAAAGACGCGTTTGCAGCCGCCTTGTAAATGCAGGAAACTGCGCTGAGCCAGTTAAAAAGCGGTATACTGTCGGCAAAGGTAACAACCTTCTCAAAGCCGCTTATTTCCTCCTCAAGGTTGGTGCTTGTTACTATTGTAATATCGGCTCCGAGCGCTTTCAGCCGCCTAAGGCGGAACAGAGCCTTTTCAAGAAGCTCCGCGCTTGTAATAAAAGCAATTATGTCAGAGCTATTTATATATTCGGAGTTCTCGTTTTCAAGCTCCGCAAGGTTAAACGAAATCGCGTTTACACCTGAAATACTGCGTAATTTTTCAGCCGCCTCTGCGCGAAGGTGCAAAGCTTCCGAGCAAAAGACGGTTATCTTTAATCAGTTTTGACAGGGTATCTTTAACCGCAAGCGGAAGGCAGAAAATCTCCTCGTTAATCCCGAAGTCGTTTTCAAAGCTCTTTATTTCGTGAACGGGGAGCAGCGGCTTTTTAATGCGTTTCAGCTTTTCGTCATAAACCGCGCAGCGCTCCTTTGTAATGCGGGCGCTTTCACCCTTTTCAAGAATAAAGTACCGCTTTGCGCCGTTTTCAAGCGCGCTCATTTCCGAGGTGACGGCGCACCCGTTTTCATATATTCCAACGGCAAGCGGATATTCTCCCGCACGGCAGTAAACGGCGTTTTCCTCTGAGGTAATAAATACAACCGACGGGGCGCCGGTTAACAGCTCCGCCGTGTATTTCAGCTTTTGCAGAAAACCGTTACCCTCTGCAAAGCTCAAAAGCGCAAGCAGTAAATCCTCGTCTGTTGCAACGGGAAAAGAAACTTTAAGCCTGCGCCGCAGCTCGTCAAAGTTTTCAACGTTACCGTTAACCGCAACGGCAAGCTTTTCGCTTGCACAGGGTACGGAGGTGATTGCCGAAGGCTTTGCCCTGCAGGCGTTAGCGCATTCCGCAAGTCCCGTGCAGCCTTCGTTATTAATGCTTTCCGCCATTTCAAGCAGTGTTTCTGGCGAGCCGTGAATTTTAAAAAGCGATATTTTTTCCTCGGTATTTACAGCGGTGCCGCAAAGCTCCTTTCCCTTTGAGCAAAGGCGGTTTATTCCGTCAATTATAATATCCCTGCACGGTATGCTGCCCGTGAATGCATAAATTCCGCTCATTTTAACCGTTCCTTTCAAGTCTTGCAATTATTATGCTCATATCGTCAATGGTTTTTTCGTCTGCAATTTTTATTGCCTCTTCAACAACAAGCTCCGCTGCGCGCTGCGGTTCGAGCGAGCGTGTGTTCAGCAGCAGGTCGCTG
Organism: Eubacterium sp.; assembly: GCA_017543415.1. Lineage (GTDB taxonomy): Bacteria > Bacillota > Clostridia > Oscillospirales > Acutalibacteraceae > Eubacterium_R. Next base: position 10,689 of record JAFYGD010000119.1, read on the forward strand.
AGCCATTCGTCCCCGAGCTCGCTTATGCCGTCGCTCATAAGCACAATCAAATCGTTGAGCTTAAGCACAGCCGTCCGTTTTGCAAATTCTATACCCCTTAATATCCCCGCGGGCATTGAGGCAAGCTCGCAGCGGATAAGGCTTTCGTTTCTGATAATAAAGCTTGCGGGAGCTCCCGCCTTGTAAATCTCGCATTTTCCCGTGAACAAATCAATGTTCGCAACGTCAAGGGTGGCAAGGCTTTCGTCATTGCTTTTTATCAGCAGTGCCGAATTTACGGTTTTCAGCGCGCTGTCAAAGCCGAAGCCTGCGCCGAGCAGCTTTGAAAGCAGCCCTGCGCCCATTGCGCCGTCAAGCGCAGCGCGCGAGCCCTTGCCCATTCCATCGCTGATAATAAGGATTGAATGGCCCTTGCTGTCGTTCAGTATTTTTACCGTATCTCCGCAAAGATGCCCCTGAGCGCTGTGTTGGGCAAAGCCAACGCAAAGCGAATAATTAGGCCTTTCAAAAAAAAGAAAGCATAGTTTCATTTTTAAAGTTGGTAATAATTCCTTTGTCAAAATATCTGCTGCACGCTCTGCCTATTTCCGGCGCAAGCTTCGGATTGTTCAGCCCGAAATCCGAATCAGTCAGTATTTCAACTCTCATCCGCCCGAATTTATCCTCAATAGCGGAAATATTAAGCGGATAAATTTCGTGCTCGCCGAGCTCAAAAGCAGCCGAGGCAAGGGCGCCGAGCGCAGCAAGGGTTATTGCGCACATATACCGTGCGGAGCTGCCGTCCAGCCCCGTAAACAGCGTTGCAAATGCCGCTCCCGCCGCCGTAAAAAGAAAGTAACGCTTTTTTGAAACCGCCGTTATTGAAACGCCAAAGGGGCGCAGCTCTCCGAAAACGCTGCCGAGGCTGAAAAGCATCCCAAGCATAAAAAACAGCGCGCATTTCAGAATACGCTCGTTTTTCTTATTTTTCAGCGTTTTTTCGGTTATTTTAAGCCTGTCTTTTACCGTCATCTTTATTCTCCGTTATTTTACTGTAAACTGAATTATAACCGCCCTTTTGCGCAAAATATGTCTTAATATGTTAGTGATTTACAAATATGTTAAAATATGGTATAATTGCGGCGGTGATTAATTATGAAGATTAAAGATAAAATCAACAACAAAATTACGGAGATATCAAATAAAATCAACAGCGTTGCGCAGGGCGAAACAAACAGGGAAGGTATACCCGGAATTATTACCGAGGGTATGCCCGAATTAGTACGCGCCGCCGCTGCGGAGGGCGCTGTTCTTCTTGAAAACGACGGATTGCTTCCGCTGAAAAAAGGAACAAAGGTTGCCCTTTTCGGCAGAAATTCCTATGACTATTTTTATGTCGGCTACGGCTCGGGCGGAGACGTTAACCGCCCTTACGAGGTAAGCCTTGCCGACGGCGTCAGGAACTGTGAAGCGCTTGAGCTTAACGAGGAGGTTGCCGCTTACTATACAAAATGGGGAAGCGAGCACCCGATTAACCACGGAGTCTGGGGTCACTGGCCTTTAAGATACCATGACCTTAAAATTGAAGGCGAAGATATTTCAATGATTGAAAAGGCGGCGCAAAGCAGTGAGGTTGCCGTTATCACCGTTGGCATAAGCGCAGGTGAGGACAGGGATAACAAGCTGTCAGACGAAAGTTACTACCTTCATCCCGAGGAACTTAAGCTGATTGAAGAGGTTAAAAGGTGTTTTGAAAAAACCGTTCTTCTTCTTAACGTCGGCGGAATAATGGATATGTCGGAGCTTTGCGGCTTTTCAGCAATGATGTATGTATGGCAGGGCGGTATGGAAAGCGGTAACGCCGTTGCCGATTTGCTCTGCGGTAAGGTAAGCCCGAGCGGAAGGCTTGCAGATACAATAGCAAATAATTATTCGGATTATCCTTCGTCAAAGAATTTCGGCAATAAGGAATATAATATTTACGAAGAGGATATTTATGTAGGCTACCGCTATTTTGAAACCTTTGCAAAGGAAAAGGTTTTATATCCCTTCGGTTACGGACTTTCCTACGGTGACTTTGAAATAAAATACATTGACAATGCTGCTTCTGATGACGGAACAGAAGTAAAAGTTAAAGTTAAAAACATCGGTTCTTCAGCTGCAAAAGAGGTTGTTCAGCTTTACGTTGAAAAGCCCAACGGCGCTCTCGGAACCCCTGCGCGCGAGCTTGTTGCCTTTGCAAAAACAAAGGAGCTGAAGCCCGGCGAGGAGGAAGATATTACTTTATTTGTAAATCCTTATCAGCTTACGTCTTACGACGACTGCGGCGATTCGGGCTTCCGCTTTGCCTATGTAATGCAGGAAGGTGAATACCGCTTTTACCTTGGTAAAAACGTGCGCGATTCGGAGTGCGTTTTCACCTTTTATCAGGAAAATACGGAGCTGTTTGCGCAGCATAAGCAGGCGGGCGCTCCGCAGGAAAGCTTTGAAATTATCTGCTCCCGCATTGAGGACGGAAAAAGGGTTGAAAAGATTAAAAACGTTACCCTTCGCAAATACGACCTCGGCGCAAGGATAATTAACAATCTTCCCGAAGGAACGCCGATTACGGGAGATAAAGGAATTAAGCTTGAGGACGTTAAAGCGGGAAAGGCTTCGCTTGACGATTTCGTTGCACAGCTCAGCCCCGATGAGCTTGAGGCTATCAGCCGCGGCGACTATACTATGGACAGTCCTCTCGGCGCAAAGTGCAACGCGGGCGCTATCGGCGGCGTGCTTGAATCCCTGCGTGAAAAGGGTATATCCCCGGCAATCACCACCGACGGACCTTCCGGAATCAGGCTTCAGGCCTCCTGCTCGCTGCTTCCCAACGGAACGCTGCTTGCGTGCACCTTTAACCTTCCGCTTGTTGAGGAGCTTTACAAAGGCATAGCGGGTGAAATGAAGGACAGAGGCAGCGATATTCTGCTCGGTCCCGGAATCAATATTCACAGAAGTCCGCTTTGCGGAAGGAATTTTGAATACTTCAGCGAGGACCCGTACCTTACGGGTATGATGGCATCGGCGTGCGTTGACGGCGTTCAGAGTCAGGGCGGCTCCGCCTGTCCCAAGCACTATGCCTGCAACAACCAGGAGTACAACCGTACTCATAACGATTCCCGTCTTTCCGAGCGTGCGCTCAGGGAAATATATCTTAAAGGCTTTGAAATCTGTGTTGAACGCGCAAAGCCGAAGAATATTATGACCTCTTACAATAAGATTAACGGCGTCTGGGGACATTACAACTACGACCTCTGTACCGAAATCCTGAGGGACGAATGGGGCTATGAGGGCTGCGTTATGACGGACTGGTGGATGCGCTCATCAAAGAGTCCCGAATTTCCGAAGCTCTGCGACCAGGCATACAGGGTAAGGGCGCAGGTTGACGTGCTTATGCCCGGCGCAAAGCGCTTTGAAACCAGGGGAAAGAAGCCTGACGGAACGCTGCTTAAAACCTTCGGCAGGGCTGACGGTATTACTTTGGGCGAGCTTCAGCGCACGGCTGAAAACGTTATTAATATGGTTATTAATACAAAATAAAAAGGAGGAAATATTTATGAAGTATGTTTGCGATGTATGCGGATACGTTTATGACGAGGAAGCAGAAGGCGTAAAGTTTGAAGATTTACCCGAGGATTGGGTTTGCCCACTCTGCGGTGTAGGAAAAGATAACTTTTCAGCTGAATAAACAAACAAAAAAGACGGCTCGCCGAGCCGTCTTTTCTTTATTTATATTTCTTTGTTTGAAACGATGAAGGTTATTCTTTCCTGTAAAGTATCGAGGCCGTGGCTGCATTTATAGCCGCCGTGGTCTGAGGTTACAAGAACAAGCCAGTCCTCTTCGTCAAAGGTTTTACGTTTCTTTATCGCTTCTATGAACTCAAAACCCGCCTCCTCTTCGGAGAGGAGCGCCTGCATATACTCGGGAACCTCGGGACGGTAATCAAAGCCGTGACCCGAATGGTCGGTGTATTCAAGTATAAGGAAAATGAAGTCGGAGCAATCGTCCCTGTTAATATCGTCAAGAACGTTTTTGCGCGTTCCGTCATCGCCGTCGGCGCAGAGAAACGTTACGTCAAGCTTATTCTCGGCAATATACTGTTTTTCTTTAAGGTAAGTTGAGTTATCCTCCGTAAAATGCCCGTCCCACGAAACGTAGAAGGCTGCGCTTTTTACAAGGTTTGACTCGGGCAGCTTAAGGAAAAGGGACTTCGGCTCAATCTCTTTAACAAAGCCGTTATCGTCAATTCCGTTTCCCTCACAGGTTACGCCCGTCAGCATTGCACACCAGCCGGGAGCCGTTGAGGTTTCCTGAATAATCGGTTCGGGGTAGGGCTTTCCGCCTGCGTAGCTGAAAACAGCGTGACCGCCGTTATTAAGGATATACTTAATTGTGCCGTTATCCTCTCTGTCAAGATAATCGAGCATTTCGGCGGTACAGCCGTCGTATCCTACAACTATCGCCTTTTTAACGGTTTTTCCTTCGGGAAGAGAAGAGGTAAGGTGGCGCATAACAAGGTTGTATATTTCAGTCTGGTTACACGCGTCCTGCCATTTGTTTTCAAAGCAGGCGATTTTATTTAATCTTTCTTCGTAACTCATATTTTATACCTTCTGTTCTGCTGTTTCGGGTTCGGCTTCAACTGTATCCATATAATCGGATATTCTCTTCTTTCTGGATTCGGAAAGCTCATAGTACATTCTTTCACGCGCCTTTTTGTTGATAGGCCATAAAAGCTTGGGAACAATTCCGAGAGCGCTTGTTACAAGCGGTACAACCGTACAAAGAGCAAACAGCCAGAATTTTGTTTTTTCGTCCTGAGTACCGATTTTGAGTCCCTGAACGTAACCGATTTTTTTCATAATAAGGGTTCGTATTGTACCCATAACAATACCCTGCATTTTCAGCACGAACCCTCGGGCAACGCCCGTGGTTGCTTCCATACGGTAGCCGTGCTTCCATTCGCAGTAGTCCATAGCCTCGTTCCACAAGTCGGTATTGATTACCTTGTTTACACCGAACAGCAGTTTGACCAGGAACTCCCTCAGTCCGTAGGCAAACAGCATCGGTTTCAGCTTCAGGTAATTCTTGTTGTACATACCGAACAGGAAGAAACCAAGCGTTACCATATCTCCGTAGAAATCGGCTCCAACCCAGATTGCTCTTGAGGAGAAGCGCTTGCGTATAGGAGCAACAAAAGCATAGCTTATGCTTCCTACGGGGCCTGAAATTCCGCTTACAAGGGCAAGAATTGTGTTAATCATCGAGCTTCCGCCGTGAACATCAATCCAGTAGTTGCGCTCGTCGGTACCTACACCGAAGCCGCCGAGGAAATCGGAAAGGCACATGAGAAGTACGGGATAGTTGGTAAAGATAGCCCTTAAGCCCTCTTTAATGCTCGGCCTTTCAATACTCTGCGGAACACGCTCTTTTGAAACGAGGAAGAACCACAGCGTAAACGCACAGGAAATTAAAGCGGTTGCACTGCCCATTCCTACAAATATGTTGCGCAGCGGGACGTTAAGCCTTCCCGTTGTTACCATATCGTAAAGGAATCCCATTACGTATCCGGGTATATCCTCGCCCATATAGCCCGTTAAAAGCTCGGCGAGAGTAATAAGCTTTATACGCTCGTTGGGGTTGGGCGTTATGGTTGACATATAACCGCTTTTTGCAACGCTTGTAAACGTTCCTGCGGTTTCCGTAATAACATTAAAAGCAAAGTAGAATATCAGCTTGGGTACAAAGGTTGCGCTCGTTCTCGGGAAGAAGAACGGAATGAACCAGTACAAAAGACCGATAAGCGTAAGCGGTATCTGGAAGGATATCAGGTAAGGCCTGAACTTACCGAGCCTTGTTCTTGTGTTATCAACAAGCGCGGCGATTACCGTATCGTTAATAACGTCCCATGCGCCGGTAAAAATATTTACAATAGCGGAAATACCGAAGTCGATTTTAACAACGTCCCATATAAAACGGTCTTTGTAGTTGTTTATATGGAAGGAGTTGGAAAAGTCGTTAAACAGATAAGCTAAGGTTTCCTTTGTGCCTACATAGTTGAAGCTTCGGTAAATGTTCGCCTGCCTTTTAAGCTGCTGAGGCGTTTTGGCATGCTTTTCATCAATTACCTGCCGGCTCATCTGTTTTCACCTCCATTTCCGTTGCGTAAACAATAAGACTGTCGGAGTAAGTGTGGCCGTCGTATTCAAGGGTAGCGGTAACGGTTACCGGCTCCTCCTGAGCACCCTTTACGGTCATTACACCGTCCTTGTCAATTTCAAGCAAGCCGTCCTTTGAAACGTCAAAGGTAAGCTTGTAATCTTCTTTGGTTGCATTGCTGTTAACCCTTACCTCAAGCGGAAGCGCCTGCATATCGCTTTTCTGGAGCGCAAGCTGTCTTGAAGTAAAGTGTATTCCGTAATTGAAAAAGTCAATGCTCTGTACGGTTTCATATGGGAGTTCAAACTGTTCGTTTTCTCCCTCTCCGAGCGCTTTGTATGCGTCTGTGAAGGAAACCGCCGCCTTAATTACAGTGTTGCGCTTGAACTCTGTATGAACGAGCAAATCATTGTAATAAGCAATTTTAAAGCTTACGGTAAAGCCTTCGGGAACTATATCAAGCGAAGCAACCGTTAAAACGGGAGCAAGCTCTTTTTCAACGTTTTTTAATACCTCGCCGTCAAGCATTGCTTTTTTGTCAATCTTTTCGGGCTTAACGGTAAGGGTTATGTAGTAATTACCGTCGTCTACGGTTTCTTCGTTTTCATCAACATATCCCCTTGTTGCAGTGAAATCCGTAACGTCGGCTTTGGTAAAGCCAAGCGGGGGAATATCCTTTGACCGGGTTACCAAAGTATTTTCATTTGACGGATAAAGCGCGCTTATTTCACCCTGTGCCTTTTCAAGAACTCTTGAAAGCAGCTCGCTGTCGGTATCCGAAAGAGGAGTTGTTTTTTCGCCTTCCGTCAGGTGAACGTCGGTGTGAAGGCTTTCCTCAACATCGTCTGCCGTAACGGTTTTAACGTAAAGCGAGGAAACATAGTCAAACGCTTCCTCCTTCGTTGCGGGAAGGGCGCTTACGGGCTGTTCCTCAATTATTTCGGGCATCTCAAAGCGCGGCTTGTTGATTTCCTTTTTTGCGTAAATCGAAAGGCAGGCAAAGCACGTTCCTATAAGGGCTAATACACCTGCAACGCCAAGAATTATCTTCATTGATTTCTTCACTGTGTATTCGCCTCCTCTTCTGCCTTTGCCGTGGCTTCAAGTTCGGCTTCAAGCTCAGCTGCGGCTTCCTCTTCCATTGCCTGCTGGAATTCCTTCATTCTTGCTTCGTATTCCTCCTCGCTTTCAAAAACGGGGAGCGGCAAATCGTCAAGGTTAACCTCGCCGCTTTTAACCTTTTTAAGCAGCTCCTTGCGCCTTGGGTCGTATTCCCTGTAAACGGGTTCAACGCCCTTCTTCAGCATTTTTGCATTGATTATTACAATGATTAAATGCAGAATTACGCACGCAAGACCTCCAAAGCCGATTGCAAACGAATTGCGCTCGCTTCCTGCGGGAATAATTACGGTTTTGCAAACAAGGGCTGCAATCTGCGCTCCTGCGGCAAAAATGCAGGCAATAACCGAAATTATTTTAAGCGCCTTTGCTGTTTTATCCGGGCTGATAAAGCTGAGAAGATAAACAACAAACATAACCACGTCGGCCAGAGCAAGCAGAACAAAGAATGCAAGAACAATCAGTATTCCGAGCGTTGCTTTTGAAAACAGCGCGCTCTGTAGGAATTTCGGTAGGCTTAAAAGCAATCCGCTGCTGAAGGACTGAATTATTCCAATCAGCCCCGCCGAAAGCTTTTCCTCATAAAACGGAAGTCTGTATGTAACGGAAGCAAACGGTATCATCAGCGCACAGATTGAGCCGATAAGGAATACCATTCTCATAATCGCAAGAAAGCTGCCGATGAATACGGCTTTTATTTTTGCAATCACCATTCGCGCTCTTGCGTTTTCAAGCTCCGTCCTTTTTGCGTCGCGCGCAAGTTCGTCATCCTGGATGTAATATAAAATATTTACACCGCAGTGACGGCAGTTCGGTTTTAAATCATAAAACGGAATCTCGCCACCGCACTTAGGACATTTCATTTTCCATACTCTCCTTTCCCGTAAGCTATTTAAGTGAAAATTCTATTTCATCATCGCTGCCTGTACGGCAGTTGTATAGAAAATCCTGAGCTATTTCCGCAAGGGATGAGCCCTCGGGAATAATCTTTTTTACCGCCTTTATATTGAAGCGGTTTACAATTCTGTCCGCGCGTTCGGCGGCTCCGTTGAGCGCCGTGTATTCAACCGTACCCGGTTCAAAAGGCGCGTTGCCCGTAAAAATATGGGCAAGAATTGTAAACGCAGCGTCAATAAGGTATTTATCCTTTGCCTCCTGCTTTTGCTCGGGGGACATTGTTTTCCATACCCTTCCGAGCTTTGCGGCAAATGAGAGCTTAACGCTCTGCGCCTTTTTGCTTAAAGCTTTAATTGCCGTTTTGTGCTTTTTCAGTTTGTCAACCGAAAGGTAGCCCTCCGCAAGCTCAAGAAAAGCGCTGAAATCGTTTGCGGCAAGCGGAATAAGCTTTTCCCATATTCCGGGGAAGTTGCGGTAATACAGCTCTTTATCAAGCTCAATTCCTATGCTTTTAACGCTGCATATACCCTTATCCGCGTCAATGTCAATCTTACGCATTTTGCCCTTTGAATTTGCAAGGGCAATCGTTGCAATATCAAGAAACCAGCTTCCGTTTTCGCCGGTATATTTTCGTATGCTCTGAACGTGGGTGTGGCCTGTAAAAACAACTCTTACATCGTTTTCACACATAATATCCCAAAGCTCGCGGTAACCGCCGTAAAGCTCATAATCGGCAAAGTGACGGTAAACCTCCCACGGGGGAAGCACCGGGTGGTGAGTTGCAAGAAGAACAAAGTCTCCGCTTTTCTTTGCGTTTTTTATTTCATCTTTCAGCCACTTAACGCCGTCCTCGAAAAGTCCGCAGTAGCCGCCGCCGTTGCCGTTGTCAATAATTGAAATAAGCCTTGCACCTTCGCAAAGCCGAACGGTGAAAGAGCCGCTTTCGCGGTGAACGCTGAGAGCCTGCTTCGGTCCGTAGTCAAAGTAGAAATCAAAAAGCCCGTCCTTTTTCATTGACTCAATCGGTTCGGTTCCGGCTTGGGTATACCTGCGGCCTTCAAAGGTGTTGTTGTCCTCGCCGCCGCCGCTGTAATCGTGCGTTGCGTAAATGACGTAAACTTTTTTCCCTGCGCTTACAAGCTTTTCAAGCCTTTCCCTGAATTCATAGTGGGAAAGCATATCGCAGTTATTTATGTTGTCGCCGGTAAAAAGCACGGTGTCGGTATCCGTATCAGCGATTATCTTATCAATATAAGCGTCAAGTATTTCGGGCGTGTCTTTAAGCAGAATCTGGTCGCTGCGTTCACGGAAGGTGAAGGGCTTGCCCTCTACCCAGGTCTTTTTTGATACGTAGTGTGAATCGGTAAGCAAATAAAACGATGTGTTTTTTATAGTCCTCACCTCATTTTCCTCTAATTATAATTTAAAAGAAAAATTAACAACTTTCAACTGTAATTTTATTTATTCCGTCTTTGAGCGGATAGGTTTTGCCGAAAAGCACGGCTTCAGCCTTACAACCCGAAGGAACCGTAAATTCATATTTCCAGCCGTTTTCTGTCATTTCGCAGCTTGATTCAGCCTTGCCGTGTACGGTTTCAATTGAAGCCTTTACGCACGGGATTCGCTTGTCGGAATACGGTGCAAAAAGGATTTTCTTATATCCCGGTTCCTCCTCAACAGGAGTGATTCCAGCAAGGCGCCTGAACATCCAGGATAAAACGCTGCCGTAAGCGTAATGATTAAACGAATTCATACCGGGGTCTGCAAAGCGTCCGTCAGGGAAAATTCCGTTCCAGCGTTCCCATATTGTGGTAGCGCCTTTTGTTACGGGGTATAGCCATGAGGGATATTCGGTTCTTAAAAGCAAATCAACGGCAAGCTCGTCTTCACCTGCTATGCTTAGCGCGTCAAGCAGATATGTTGAGCCAATAAAGCCCGTTGTAATTCTTCCGTGCTTCCTTACGTTTTCCGTAAGCTGAGCGCAGGTGATTTCCGGCTTATCGGTAAGCTCAAAGATGATTGCAAGCACGGCAGCTGTCTGGGTTTCCTGCTTCATTCTGCCGTTTTCCATATATTCGCTTCTGAAAAACTTAATTGTGTTTTCAAGGTGTTCAGGATAATCGCCGTTGTCATAACCGAGCAGCTCGTTTGCCTTGATTAAGGTGCGGAGTCCGTTTGCAAGAAAAGCCGTTGCTATCAATCCGCAGTCGGTACCGCTGTAAGCGGATTCGCTGTTGAGATCCTCAAGGCTTAACCAGTCGCCAAAGCCGCCGTTTGTCCACGGATGCCTGATTTCTCCGCCGCCGTTTCTGCGGCATTCGTCAAGCATAAAATCAATCCAGTTTTTCATCATTTTATAGTGGCGTGCAAGTATTCCCTTGTCACCGTATGCCATATAAAGCTCCCACGGCATAATCATTGCAACATCAGCCCAGGCAGGGGAAGCATAGCCGTCCGGACCATTCCAGTAAATGTTGCTGTACGGTGCAACGTGCGGAAGAGAGCCGTCTGCAAGCTGGTCTGCTTCAAGGTCGTTAAGCCATTTTTCACAAAACTCCTTAACGTCAAAATTGATTGCCGCCGTACGTGAGAACATTGCGGCATCTCCTGTCCAGCCGAGCCTTTCGTCACGCTGCGGACAGTCGGTCGGAACGTCAAGGAAGTTGCCCTTTTGTCCCCATACAACATTTTTTGCAAATTTATTAAGCAGCTCGTTTGCACATGAGAAATAGCCCGTTCTCTTCATTTCGGAATGAACAACGATTGCCGTGAAATCTGAAGGGTTAATATCGTCAAGCCCGATAATCTGTATGTAGCGGAAGCCGTAGAAGGTGTAAACCGGCTTTACGGTAAACGGCTCGCCGCCTGCAATTACGGTATAGGTTGCTTTAGCTCCCCTGAGGTTATCGGTATAAACGTTGCCATCCTTATCAAGCACCTCAAAATGCTTTATCATTATCTCTGTTCCTGCAGGAGCTTTTCCTGAAAACTCAATATATCCCGTAATCTCCTGACCGAAATCTATTACCTTTTCACCCTTAGGTGTAATGATGAGCTGTCCGTTTGTAAAGCGCTCCTGCTCGCGAATCGGAACTCCCTCGTACGGAATTAGCATATTCCTTGTGTAATCAATTTCAACAGCAGGCGTGCGCTCACAGCTTTTAATACGCAGGTCAACCGTTTCACCGTCATATATGTCATTGAAGATAACGTTATTTTTAGCGGTTTCCCAATCACTGTTGGTAAGGATTTCCTCGGTTTCTCCGTCCTGATAGATTATAGTAAGCGCGCCGATAATTGCCGCTTCATCGTGCATAAGATTATCGCAGCCCCACGCGTCTACTCCGTGGAAAAACCAGCCCTTGCCAACGCCA
>JAFYGD010000120.1 GCA_017543415.1 Eubacterium sp.
ACGTAAACTATTACTATGACGCTCATGAGGACGGCGTATACCAGAATATTGACACTCCGTATATTATGGACCTCGGCAAGCATAAAAAGGGCGACGAGGTTAAGATTTCCATTGACTGCGGCGAAATTGAAACCGACAGCTCTTACTTTGAGATTTACGCATATAACATTGATTACGACAAGCTTGTTTCCGCTCATGAGATGCTTGAGCTCGGTGCAATGAATATCACGTCTTACAACGATACGCACATTAAAGGAACCGTAAACGCAGGTTACAACGGATACCTTTATACCTCCATACCCTATGACAAAGGCTGGAGCATATACATTGACGGCAAAAAGCAGGAGCTCATTAATCTGTTTGACTGTCAGCTTGCCTGCGAAATTACAAAGGGCGAGCACACGGTTGAAATGAAATACACTCCACCGGGACTGCTTTACGGCGCTGCAATTACAGGCGTTACCTGGGCTGGAGTTGCCGCATACTTTGCTTATAAATATCTTAAAAAGAAAAAGAGGAAGGAAGAGGAGTCAGTTACAGATACTGCCGAAATTATATAAAGCTGTATCTGATTAAATATTATTTGCATAGAAGAGGAGGAGTTAACTATGCCAAGAATTACTGCACAAGAGGTACAGACCATTCCTTACGGACCGCTCGGAATTATTGCCCTTCCGGGTTGTGAGGAGCTTGCAGCCAAAATTGACAACTATATTGTCAGATGGAGGGAGGAGCAGGCAGCCGAACACAAAAACACAATTGCTTTTTACGGCTACCACCGCGACACTTACCAGATTAACAAAAATGTTGTTCGTTTCGGCTCAGGTGAAGGAAAGGTTGTACTTAACGATTCAATCCGCGGATACGACCTGTATATTATTGCTGATTGCTTTAACTATTCCGTTACATATAACATGTACGGAATGCAGGTTCCCAAATCACCCGATGACCATTTTGCAGACCTTAAGAGAGTTATTTCCGCTGCTTCAAGCAAGGCTAAAAGAATTAACGTTATTATGCCTATGCTTTACGAAGGAAGGCAGCACAAGCGTTCCTCACGCGAATCGCTTGACTGCGCTATGGCCCTGCAGGAGCTCACGGGACTCGGCGTTGAAAACATTATTACCATTGACGCGCACGACCAGAGAGTTCAGAATTCAATTCCTCACAGGTCATTTGAAAACGTTATGCCTGCTTATCAGCAGATTAAAGCTATTGTTAACTCTGTTAACGACCTTCAGGTTGACCCTGAACACCTTTTGATTATATCCCCCGACGAAGGCGCAATGCACAGAGCAATTTACCTTGCAACACAGCTTGGCGTTAACATAGGTATGTTCTATAAAAGGCGCGACTACACCCGCATTGTTGAAGGCAGGAACCCGATAGTTGCTCACCAGTACCTCGGTGAAAGCGTTGAGGGTAAGGACATCATTATTATTGACGATATGATTTCCTCCGGTGAAAGCATGCTTGACGTTGCAAGAAAGCTTAAAGAACTCGGAGCAAAAAGAATCTTTATCTGCTGCTCCTTCGGTCTTTTCTGTAACGGTCTTGACGTATTTGACCACGCTTATGCTTACGGTGTTTTTGAAAAGGTATTCACTACTAACGGCGTTTACCAATCGCCCGAGCTTCTTTCGCGCGAATGGTACGAGAGCGTCGAGCTTTCAAAATACCTTGCTTATTTCATTGATACAATTAACCATGATTTATCTGTATCATCACTTCTTGACTCCTCTGAAAAGATTAATAAATTACTCACGGAAAAGGGTTTGAAAGAAAATGAAGATTAAAAAGCTTAAGGGCTATCAAATCGCAATTATAGTATTTGCTGCCGTTATTGCCGCAGGTTTAATCTGGGGCGGCGTTTACTGTGCCGTAAACGATGAATCACCTTCAGAGCTGATACACGACGTTGTTACTCCCGACGACGAACAGCTTATAGGTAAATGGCAGGGTGAAAAGGCAATTACAGGCTACGAGTTTTACGACGACGGAAGCTATGATAATTACCTTTTGGGCTTTTCAACAAAAAAGTACTATGAGATTAACGGTAACAAGCTTACCCTGAAAAGCAATACCGACAACCGCAGAGTTGTTTACAAGTTTAAAATCAACGGCGACAAGCTTACTCTGACGCTTATTGAAAGCGAAGGCAAAAAGCGCGACGGCAAGGACAAGCAGACATATACAAGAGTTAAGCATTTCAACTTTAAAACTGCTACTGAAGCAATTCAGGACCTTGCAGAAGAGCTTAAGGATGACAAAACCGAAGAAACTGAAGAAGAATCCGAAGGAAAAACCGAAGAGGCTTCCGATTCGGAGCAGGATTAACCCACGCTTTACGTTATAATCAAATAAAAGAAATCATAATAATTACCGAAGGTGGTAGTTATTATGATTTCGGAATTTGAAAAAAGATGTATTATGCTCGGTGAATATATTGCCGAAAACAAAGCGACTGTAAGACAAGCTGCTGAGGTTTACGGAATAAGCAAATCCACGGTACATATTGATGTAACAAAAAGACTTGAAATAATTAATCCTTCGCTTGCAAAGGAAGTTTTTGCTGTATTACAGGAAAACAAAGCGGAACGTCATATACGCGGCGGAATTGCAACAAAGGAAAAATACCTGGCGCTAAAAAAGCATTGATATTTCAACATTTTAATGATAATATAAATATGGAGGTGCAGTATGAAAATCGGATTTATAGGCTGCGGTAATATGGCTACGGCAATAATTGACGGTGTAATCAAAAGCGGCTGTATTGACTGCGGCGACATATATATTTATGACATAAACAAAGATACGGTTAACAGCAGGATTGAAAAATACAAGGTTAACGCCTGCAAAAACGAGGCGGAAGCCGTTAAGCTTTGCGATGCGGTTGTTCTTGCCGTTAAACCAAATGTTCTTACTTCGGTACTTGAAAAGATTAATATTGCACTTACGGAAAGCGACACGCTGATTATTTCCATTGCTGCAGGAAAGACAATTGAGTTTATCAGAAACACACTTTCACACGGCAACAGAATTATTCGCGTTATGCCTAACATTAACGCAACGGTTGGCGCTTCAATGACAGCGTACACGGCTAACAGCAACGCTACTGACGACGACAAGGCGCTTTGCGAAAAGATTTTCGGCAGCGTTGGTGAAATAATTCAGCTTGACGAAAAGCAGTTTCCCGTATTCGGCGTAATAGGCGGCTGCGCTCCTGCGTTTGCATATATGTTTATTGATTCGCTTGCAAGAGCGGCGGTTAAAAACGGAATGAGCAAGGACACAGCGCTTAAAACAGCAGCGCAAACCGTGCTCGGTTCGGCTGAAATGATATTAAAATCCAAAAACCACCCATGGGAGCTTGTTGACAAGGTATGCTCCCCAGGCGGCACAACAATTGAGGGCGTTACCTCATTACAAAACGACGGCTTTGAGACTGCAATTCACAATGCAGTAGATAGAGCAATAGCAAAGGACAGTAAATTATAAGAAAGGAGTAATTTTATGAATTACGAAATCCAAGGCGGAAACTTCCCCGTACTCGTTTGCACACTTAATGACGGCGAGGCTATGATTTCCGAAGGCGGCGGAATGAGCTGGATGAGCCCCAACATGGAGATGAAAACATCTTCTAACGGAGGCATCGGCAAAATGCTCGGCAGAATGATGACTAAGGAAAGCCTTTTCCAGAACGTTTATACTGCTAAAGGCGGCGCAGGAACTATTGCATTTGCATCTTCACTTCCCGGTGAAATTCTTGCACTTGACATCACTCCCGGTTCAGATTATGTTTGCCAGAAGAGCGCATTTCTTGCTTCATCACAGGGCGTAGAGCTTTCGACCTTCTTCCAGAAGAAGTTCGGCGCAGGCATATTCGGCGGCGAAGGCTTCATTATGCAGAAGCTCAGCGGTACCGGTACTGCTTTCGTTGAGATTGACGGTTCTGCAGTTCGCTACAACCTTGAAGCAGGCCAGCAGCTCATCGTTGACACAGGTCACGTTGTACTTATGAGCTCAAGCTGCTCAATGGATATTCAGACTGTTAAGGGCGTTAAGAACGTTCTCTTCGGCGGCGAAGGTCTTTTCAACACTGTTGTTACAGGCCCCGGCGAAGTTGTACTTCAGACAATGCCTACTGCAAAGCTTGCACAGTCAATTCAGCCGTACATTGTTACAGGCAAATAATAATTAAAATTGACCTCTCTTACGAGAGGTCTTTTTTTATAACTTAACAGATTTTTTCTTACTCCACTTTGAAGTGATTTTTACTTTTTTAACAACCTTATATGTTCTTACGCGAACATAATACTTTTTACCCTTTTTAAGCTTTTTAACGGTTTTGCCTGTTGATGAGGCTTTTCCGATTGTTACGGTTTTTGCTTTTTTAAACTTTTTGCTTGTACTGTACTGAAGCTCATAGCCTTTAAC
This sequence comes from Eubacterium sp., assembly GCA_017543415.1. Taxonomy (GTDB): domain Bacteria; phylum Bacillota; class Clostridia; order Oscillospirales; family Acutalibacteraceae; genus Eubacterium_R. The sequence goes on from JAFYGD010000120.1 coordinate 4,438, forward strand.
CCCATCCTTCTTTTCCCACTTAACGTTAATTGCTGTTGAGCCTTTTTCAGCAGCTTTAACTATTTTTGTTTTCGGTGAGGAATAGGTTGTGCCCTTCAGTTTAAACTCGGAAAGCTGTGTACACGTATCACCTTTATTATCAAGGATTTCAAGCTTAAAGAAACGGTAAGGCTTTGTTTCTTTACCTAATTTAAAAGAATACTTTTTGAAGTCTTTAGCCTTAAGCTTTTTGTCATTAGTAACAGTATGAATTTTCTTCCACTTTTTGCTGTTATGCTTAAGCTTCTTGTTAC
>JAFYGD010000121.1 GCA_017543415.1 Eubacterium sp.
GTTGGTGTTCTTATGTTTGTAACAATCGTTATTTCGCTTATTGCCGCGGTCATAATTTACCGCGATCTGTTCTTCCCGGTAATAAAGGGAATCGGCAAAAAATCAAAGAAAGCTGCTCCCGCCGAAACAGAAGAGAGCACTCAGGAGGAAGAATAATCAATGAAAAAAGTTTTATCTGTTATAGCGCTGACTCTTGTGATTGTTTTTGCTTTATCGGCAGTCCCCTTTAACGCGGGCAGACTCTTTGCTCCCGCCACAGAGGCGGCAGCAGAGGAAGACGGAGTCCTGCTGACTCTTGAGCTCTGGAGCGATACGCATATCGGCTCCGGCAACGCTCTTCACTTCCTCGAAAACGGTGTTGAAGTTCTCAATTCAGAATCGAAACACGCTGACGGTATAATTGTTTCGGGCGACCTCTCAAACGGCGGATACGCGGACGAATACCGTGACTTTTATAATACAATGGCAAAAGTCGAAGGCTCAAAAGTCGTGACCGCAAACGGTAACCACGACTACGGTCAGACCAAGTCCCATGAAGAGCGCAGACCCGTTGCAATCCGCTACCGCAACGAGTGCGTCGGCGTAGATTCAACCAAGGATTATTACAGCACCGATATCAACGGTTATAAAGTTATCGTCCTGGGCGACGAGGGCACCAAGCCCAACAGCGCGGTTATCAGCGACACTCAGCTGAGCTGGCTGGGCGAAGAGCTCGCCGAAGGCGCAAAGGACGGAAAACCCTGCTTTGTAGTCTGCCATTGGCCCCTCAAGGGCGACCACGGCGAATGGTTCCTCTGGCCGATTATCCCCGGAGGCCATATAGATTCCTCTTCCACCAGAAAAATCAGATCGATGATGGAGCATTACAGCAACGTATTCTTTATCAGCGGCCATCTTCACGCCGGCCTCAACGGCGAGTTCGCGCGCAGATTCTTCAATTCGGGCTGTGTCAAGGAGAAAAACGGCGTCACATATATAAGCGTTCCCTCTTTCGGCCAGGGCAACCGCTTCGGCATCAGGGATAAAGGAACGGGAATGCATGTCACTCTGACCAAAGACAAGCTTCTCATCGAGGGTAAGAATTATCTTACGGGACGCAACTATGAAGGCTATGTCTATGAAATCGGCGTCAACAATTACAATCCCGAAACCGTGCCCGCCGATCCTGCGGATCCCGTTACTCCCGTAACTCCTGAAAACCCCGATTCTCCCGAAACTGTTAATCTGCCTGACGAGACCGTTATTCCCGAATCCGCGGATAATAAACAGGAAGCAGCATAAATATTGCTTTTCACAGCCGCCGTTACAGACGGCTGTGATTATTTTTATTGCATTTGTTATCTTTACAAGCTATAATTGATATGAAAAGGAGGAATCCTATGAGTAACAGAATTTACGGCGCGGACAACGCTCCGCTGAAGATTCAGTTTGTAACCGATGTTCATTACTACGCGCGCGAAAACGGAACGGAAGGCCCCGCCTACGAAAAGGAAGAGGCCAAGAGCCAGCAGGTCATCAAAGACAGCGACCTTGTAATCAAAAAGGGCTTTGATATGCTCTGCGAGGATAACTCGACCGATATAGTCGTAGTCGCCGGCGATACTACGCGAAACGGCGAATACACCTCTCACGAGGGGATAATCTCCGCTCTGCGCTCTCTCAAGGAAAGAGGAAAGAAAGTCTATGTCATAACCGCTACCCACGATTACAGGGGCGACGGCAAGGGCAGGGGCTTCAGCGGCGATGAGGTTATCGGCGTTCCCGCGGTCGCGGACAGACACGATCTCTGGGATATGTATTATGAATTCGGCCCGTCAGAAGCGATTTCATATCATAAGGAATCAATGTGCTATGTCGTTCAGCTCGCGCCCGGTTACCGCCTTTTTGCGCTCAATGACGATACGAATTACAAGGGCGAAAACGGCGGAGGCTCGGGATTTTCCGACTCCTGCATGGAGTGGATTCTCGAACAGCTTGAGGATGCAAAGAAAAACGACCAGTTCGTAATCGCAATGACTCACCACCCGATGGTTTCTCCTTCGCCATTCTATTCAATTATCGGTAAGGGCGATATGCAGAAAAACCACGAGGTAACGCGTGAAGTTTTTGCCGACGCGGGAATTAACGTAATGCTTTCGGGCCATACTCACGTTCACGACGTAAGCTATATTACAACAAAAAAGGGCAACCGCTTTTACGACATCGCCTGCGGCGCTTTAATCGGCTGTCCTCCCGCAATGCGTACCGTTACAATAGACCCTAAAAACGCAGAGGTAAGGTACGATACAACGCTTATTGACAACGTTCCCGGGCTTGATACGGGCGGAAAATCCTTCCCCGATTATATGAAGGGCTTTTTCTTCGGTATGCTCGGCGGAATTGTTGATTCACTTGCAAACGATTATGACCGTTTTACCGAAATGGCGGGCGCTTTTTCCGTTAAGCCCGAAAAGGCGAAAAAGCTAAAACCGATTTTAAAGCCTGCAGGTAAGTTCCTTAATAAACTTACTTTCAAAAAGATTTGGAAGCTCTGTAAAAAGGAAAGCGGGCTTTCAAAAGCCGATATTGCGGATATTGCCGATAACAGGGTAGTTGATTTCGTTCTTGAACTTGTTCAGAATCTTTACTGCGGCGATTCGCCCTACAGCCCCGAAACAAGGGAATACAGGCTTTGCTGCGGCTTCCTTAACGTTATTGACAGCTTCCTTAATACAATCCATATGCCTATCGGCAAATTCCTTAAGGGTGCAAAAAGCGTGCGTTCGCTTGTAGAGCCTCTCCTGTGGAACAGCGGCTACTGCGATGCGGAGGGAACCCTTCCGCTTTATCCGCTCTTTGATGAGGAAAACCCGGCGCCTGCGGAAATGTTTGAGGAAAAGACGTTTGAGGATACGGTCAAGCCGAGCAAAAAGGGTCCGTTTATCCTTGTGCTTTTAATTCTTGCAGTGCTTATCCTGCTTGCGCTTATAGTCGGAATAATCGCGCTTCTTGTTAAGCTGATTATACTACTGATAGGCTTGTTATAAAATAATGGTTGCATAAACCACAATTTGTTGTTATAATATATATGCTTAATTAAATTTACATAAGTAAGGAGTAGTAATTATGGCAGATGAAAAGAAAAAGATTTCTCTCGGCGGTATCGATGGTGCAGCTGAGGAAAAAGGCTCATTAGTTAAAACTATATGGCAGTTTGTAAAGTTCCTTGTAGTAAGCGGTCTTGTAACAATTATTCAGCTTGTACTTGCTAACGTTCTTCCGCTTATCTTTGATAAGGTTACGGCAACAATTCCCGCCTTTCTTCAGGGAATTTTCAATCCCAGCCTTATTTTTGACCCGTCAACCGACGCAGGCGCTGCACAGATTGCAAAGTACGTTATCGGCGGCGTTGTAACATGGGGATATCTTCTTCCGTTCTTCCTTTCAAACCTTATTGCTAATATTTACGGTTTCTATCAGAATAAAAAGACAACCTTTAAGTCTGACGCACCGTGGTATAACTTTGCTATCTATATCGTACTTATGATAGCTCTTATCCTTTTCTCAACCTGGTTCCAGGGCTGGCTTGTAGGCGTTATTGCAAAGGCTCCGTGGGAGTGGCTCAACGGTCTTGCAAGAACAATTGCAGGTCTTGCAGCGGGCTTTGTTCAGATGATAGTTCTCTTCCCGATGGAAAAATTCGTTCTCTTAAGGGAAAAGAAGCCCGAAGGCGAAGCGGCAGAAGAAGCTGCAGAATAATTAATAGTTTTGTAGGGGGAGGGTCTCCGAACCCTCCCGTTCTTTTTTAGCGTTTTTTATGGAGAGTATGTATTAATGAAATCGTATATTGATAAGCTTTTACACAGCGAAAACAGCCCGAAGAAGTGGGAGCTTGCAATCTGGTGGGTTGCAAGAAGCGTTCTTATTGCAACGCTTGTTCACGCAATTTTCTTTAACCACGCTGAAGACCATACAAAAATGGCGCTTCAGGTTGCGGGTAACTTCATAGGTCAGTTCGTTTGGGAAATATTAATGATGTTCCCCAAAAAGAGCTTTTTAAATAAGCTTCCCGCATATATTCAGGATATCAGCGCACCCGCTTTAATCGGCGGAAGTCTTTTCGGCGCATATCTCAATTTCTACTACAGCGCTCCCGTGCTTGATATTGTAATGCATGCAGTAGGCGGCGTTGCCTGTACTTTAATAGGCTATGAAATTTTCACTGCCATGGAAAAACGCGATATTGAAAGAGGAGACGGTACTTCAAGCGTTGCAATTATTGTTTTCGGCGCTATGTGCTTCTCTTTTGTTGCAGGTAATGCGTGGGAGCTTTTTGAATTCACCGCAGACCAGCTCAATCCCGTTGCGCCCGGTGATGCGCAGCACTGGTCATATGACCTTGCCGTTCAGGCTATTGAGGAAGCAAAGGCTCTCGGTAAAACCATCGACCTCCCGAATTTTATCGCTCACCGTGACCCTGTAAGATACGGTGTAATTGATACTATGGAGGATATGATTTGCAATACCGTCGGCGGTTTTATCGGTTGGGTAATCCTTAAATTTGTTCCTTATCACCATATGGACAGAAAGAAAGCAAAAGTAAATAAATAATTTCCCTTGACAAACGCTTAATGTTGTGGTAATATATTCCCACAATAAAGCAGAACGCTCCCGTTCTCCCCTTAAGCGTTTAGTAAAAAGGGCAATACTTATTAGTTAATTCGGTAAGTACGGGCGGACTGCGTTCGTACTTATTTTATTTTCTTTAATAAGAAAGGTAAGGTGTTTTTTATCAGTAAAGATGCTCCCCAGCTCAACGGCGAAATTAAGGATAATGAAGTCCGCGTAATTTCCGATACAGGCGAACAGCTTGGTATTATGAGCGCAAAGGACGCCCAGAAGCTTGCAGATGCAAAGGGTGTGGACCTTGTTAAAATTGCGCCTCAGGCAAAGCCGCCGGTTGTAAAAATAATGGATTATTCAAAGTTCCGTTATGAGCAGTCTAAGCGTGAAAAGGAAAACCGTAAAAAACAGAAAACAGTTGAAACAAAGGAAATCCGCCTTTCAATCAATATTGACATCGGCGATTTCAACACCAAGGTAAACCAGGCAAGGAAGTTCCTTACAAAGGGCGATAAGGTAAAGGTATCAATCCGCCTTCGCGGCCGTGAAATGGCTCATGCCGACCTTGCTGAAAATAACTGTATCCGTTTTGCGGAAGAGCTTAGCGAAGAGGCAAATATTGATAAAAAGCCAAAGCTTGAGGGCAGGCAGGTGCTTATGTTCCTCAGCCCCAAGGTTCAAAAAAGTAATTAATTTAACGGAGGAATAAATTATGCCTAAAATTAAGACACACAGCGGCGCAAAAAAGCGTTTTAAGAAGACAAAGAACGGTCAGGTTAAGCGTTCCCACGCCTACACCTCTCATATTCTTACCAAAAAGTCAACCAAGCGTAAGAGAAATCTTCGCAAGCAGGTTGTTGCTGACGTAACAAATCAGAAGCAGTTAAAGAGCCTTATTCCCTATAAATAATAGGTAAGGCTGTTCAGTATATCGAAAGAGAGGTAAAATATTATGGCAAGAATTAAGGGCGCAATGATGACGCGCAAAAGAAGAAAAAAGGTATTAAAGGCAGCTAAGGGTTATTACGGCTCAAAGCACGCTCTTTTCAAGACTGCAAAACAGGCAGTAATGAAGAGCGGTAACTATGCATATATCGGAAGAAAGCAGAAGAAAAGGGATTTCAGACGTCTTTGGATTACCCGTATTTCTGCAGGCTGTAAGGCAAACGGTATGAATTATTCAACCTTTATGAACGGCCTTAAGAAGGCAGGCATCGACCTTAACAGAAAGATGCTTTCGGAAATCGCTATTTCCGACCCTGAGGCTTTCACAGCTCTTACAGACGCAGCAAAGGCTGCTTTATAATCAACTGACCGCGGGGTAATTCCGCGGTTTTTTATTGAGGAGAATAATTATGCTTAACAATAAATGGATGCGCGCGGCTGTTCCCGCATTGTTAATCCACTGTTCAATAGGCACTGTTTACTGCTGGTCAACGTTTAAGGAGGCTGTTGCCGAAAAAATCGGTATGAGCACCTTCGCTGTAGGCTGGGCATTTTCTCTGGCAATATTCTTTCTCGGTATGTCCGCTGCCTTTGCAGGCAGAATGGTTGAAAGGGATATTCATAAATCCTCGCTCATCTCCTGCCTCTGCTTTACCGCAGGTATGCTCGGAACCGATCTGTTTATTCAGTTTACTACCGGCATTGTTGCTTTAATCGGCGTTTTTGTATGCTATGGCTGTATTATGGGTATCGGCCTCGGTATCGGCTACCTGACTCCCGTTAAAACGCTTATGCTCTGGTTTTCGGAGAAAAAAGGACTTGCAACGGGTATTTCAATTATGGGCTTCGGTCTTGCAAAGGCTATCGCTACTCCTATTATGGAAAAAATCCAGGCAAGCCTCGGTATTTCCGCAATGTTCTATATTCTCGGCGCGGTATATTTCGTAATGATGATGCTCGGCCACTTCCTTCTTAAAAAGCCCGAAGGCTGGGTTGAGCCCGATGATAAAAAGTCCGATTTCAGACCCCTTGAAATGTTTAAAAACAAGGTCTTCCTCGGCATCTGGCTGATGTTCTTTATCAATATCCACTGCGGTCTTGCGCTGATTACTTATGAAAAGCAAATCCTCGGCGTAACCTTTGAGGGTATGGCTGTCCTTGCCGCAATGGTAAGCATTGTTCCTTCCGTTACGGCTGCGTTCAACGCGCTCGGAAGAATAGGCTATTCAACCGTTTCGGATAAAATGAAGGACAGAAATACGGTATATAAAATTATTTTTATCAGCTGTATTGCAATAACCGCAGCCGCGCTTTTCACAAGGGCGATTTCAAGCGGACCGAAATCAATTATTTTCGGCGGAATTGTAATAGTTCTGCTCTGCCTTGTAAACCTCGGCTACGGCGGCGGCTTTTCAACGCTTCCCGCTCTGCTTTCCTCACGCTTCGGCATGGATAAAATAAGCAAAATTCACGGTCTTTCGCTTTCAGCGTGGGCGGTTGCCGGAATAACGGGCAACAATATGAGCGAGCTTATACTGAAAGCCACCAACCGTACATATGATTATATTCTTATTGCAACGCTTGCGCTTTACGCCGCAGCGCTCGTAATCTGTATAACTCTTGTAGGTAAAAAAGCAAAAAGCGAATAATTATCGGGGAGGGTATAAGTACCCTCCCTTTTATATGCAAAAATGTCAAAAATCACCGAGTTTTTGTTACCGTTTTTTAATAATATAAACTATTGATATTTTTGCATTATAATGTATAATATATATTATTATAAATAGAACTGTGATTGTTTTAAACGAAACAGGCTATGCCGAATTAAAGCACGGGAGATGTGTATGGAAAGAATCACAAGCAAAACAAATCAACTTGTTAAGGATATCAAAAGGCTTATTACATCTTCGGGGGAGAGGGCTGAAAAAAAGCTCTTCGTGCTTGAGGGTGCAAGGCTCTGTTTTGATGTCCTTAATTCTGATTATGGGGTAAAATACTTTTTGATTACCGAATCGGCTTTTGAAAAGTATTCCGAAAAAGCGGAAAAGCTTGAAGCCGTTTCCGAAAAGGCTTTTATTATCTCCGATGAGATTTCCGAAAAGCTCGGTGAAACAAAAAACGCCCAGGGAATTTTTGCGGTATGTAAAATGAAGGAGAGCGCTCCCGGGCTTACCGATAAGGTTATAGCCCTTGACAATGTTCAGGACCCGGCAAATATCGGCGCAATCTTCAGAACAGCGGAAGCTCTCGGAATTAAAAGCGTTATTACTTATAATTGCTGCGATATTTATAATCCCAAAACCTTAAGGGCTTCAATGGGCGGCGTGCTTCGCCTTGCTCCCGTTGAAAGCCAAAGCCTTGCAAAAACGCTTGACGGGCTTAAAGGCAGATATAAGATTTATTCAACGGTGCCCGCTTCAGCTGCGGTTAAGATTACCGATGTTGATTTTACCTGCCCGAGCATATGCGTTATAGGAAATGAAGCAAACGGCGTCAGCGAAGAGGTGAAAGCCGTGTCTGACGCTCTTGTAACAATCCCGATGAACGGCAACGCAGAAAGCCTTAACGCCGCCGCCGCCGCATCAATCGTTATGTGGGAGATGCTTAGATAATGGACGTAAGGTACTGGGTATGGCTTCAGATGTGCCTTGGCGAAGGCGCACGTTTTAAGCCTATTATTGAGGAATTCGGCTCGGTCAAAGAGCTTTATTCAAAAAATATAATCGACTGGAAAATGAGCCCCTCCCTTACGGCGGCGCAGGTTGAACGCCTTACAAGATTTTCACTCAGCGATGCTGAAAAGATTATTCTTGAATGTGACCGTAACGAGTGGAAAATAATATGCTATGAGGACGGGCTTTATCCCGAAAAGCTGCGTAATATTCCAAACCCTCCCGCCGTACTTTATATTGACGGCGAAATGCCGAGGTTTGACGCCTTTGCGGTAATCGGCATTGTAGGAACGCGCAAGGCTTCCCCGTACGCAGTCAAAGCCGCAAGGCTTATGGCAAAGGGCATATCGCTCTGCGGCGGAATTATCGTAAGCGGAGGCGCGCTCGGTGTTGACAGCGCAGCCCATAACGGCGCGTTTGACGCGGGTGCAAAAACCTATGCTGTGCTCGGCAGCGGCTTCGGTACGGATTACCTCCGTTCAAATAAGGAGCTTCGCGGGCATATAAGCAAAAACGGCGCCCTTATTACCGAATATCCTCCGTTTGTTAAGGCTGATAAAACCACCTTCCCAATGAGAAACAGAATTATCAGCGGACTTTCGGACGGAATACTTGTTGTTGAAGCGGGCGTGAAAAGCGGTTCGCTTATAACTGCTCAGCACGCAGCGGAGCAGGGCAGGGACATTTTTGCTATCCCCGCTTCCATACTTGATTATAATTTCTACGGAACCAATAAACTGCTTGACGACGGCGCAACCGCCGCAACCTCTCCGCAGATTTTACTTGAAAGATATGCGGGTATTTACGATACCCTTGACCTTTCAAAAATCAAAACCTTAAGGGAACTTGCGGAAAGTAAAAATCCCGCAAATACAAAAGAAGAGCAGCAGTTCACTTTTGACAACGTCCGTCACGACCGCGCTTTGCGTTTGCAGCGTGAGGAAAAGGCGCTTTCGCTTGAGGGCGATGAACGCAGGGTGTATAACGCCCTTGAAGATGAACTGTGCGGAATAGAAACCATTATTGAAAAAACCGGTCTTGAATCGCCTAAAGCTCTTGCGGCGCTTACCCTGCTTGAAATGAAGGGAATTGCCGAAAGCGCTTCGGGTAAAAGATATAAGCTGAAGTAAATCACCGAAAGGATAAAAATATAATGTCAAAACTTGTTATTGTAGAGTCGCCTGCAAAGGCAAAAAACATCAAAGGTTATCTCGGCAAGGGCTATGACGTAATCGCCTCAATGGGCCACGTGCGCGACCTTCCCGCCGCAAGACTTTCCGTTGATGTTGAAAATAATTTTGAACCAAAGTACGCAATCATTAAGGGAAAGGAAAACTTCATCTCCGATTTGAAGAAAAAGGCGGATAAAGCCGACTACGTATATCTTGCAACTGATCCTGACCGTGAAGGAGAAGCAATTTCATGGCATCTTGCAAATATACTTGACCTCAATCTCAATGATAAAAACCGCGTAACCTTTAACGAAATTACAAAAACCGGAGTTCAAAAGGGTATGGCAGCCCCAAGGAAAATTGACCTTGATTTGGTTAACGCTCAGCAGGCACGCCGTATTCTTGACCGCCTTATCGGCTATAAGCTCTCACCGTTTGTAAGCCAGAAAATCAGGCGCGGCCTTTCAGCAGGACGCGTTCAGTCCGTTGCTCTGCGCCTTGTTGTTGACAGGGAGAACGAAATCAGAGCCTTCGTACCGGAAGAATACTGGTCAATTGACGCAAAGCTTACAAATCCTCCCGAGCGCAAGGTGTTCTCCGCAACGCTTGTTGAGGACCCGCAGGGCAATAAGCTCCGTCTTGACAAAAAGAATATTGCAAATAAGGAAATGAGCGATAAAATTCTTGCGGAGCTTGACGGCGCTGAATACGTTGTTAAGTCCGTAAAGAAAGGCTCCCGTAAAAAGAGCCCGACTCCGCCGTTCATTACCTCAACGCTTCAGCAGGAGGCTTCGCGCCGTCTGTCCTTCCAGGCAAGAAGAACAATGAAGGCAGCGCAGGAGCTTTACGAGGGCGTTGACATCAAGGGTAAGGGCACAATGGGTCTTATTACCTATATGAGAACGGACTCTCTCCGTATTTCCGAAGAGGCGCGTGCAGCGGGTAACGATTATATCCGTAAAACCTACGGTGAAAAGTACCTTCCTGCAAAGCCGAGGTACTTCAGAACAAGAGAAAACGCTCAGGACGGCCATGAGGCAATCCGCCCTGCAACCCCGTCAATTACTCCTGACAGCGTTAAGGACTCCCTTACCTCAGACCAGTATAAGATTTATAAGCTTGTCTGGGAACGCTTCATAGCTTCGCTTATGGAAAGCTGCGTTCAGGAAACAATGAAAATTGAAATTGACGCAAACGGCTATCTGTTCAACGCAACGGGCTACACCGTTAAGTTTGACGGATTTACCGCTCTTTATGAAGAAAAGACCGATGACAGCGAAAAAACCGCTGCCGAAGCTCCGCTACCGCCTATGAAGGAGGGCGACGTGCTCCGCTTAAGGTCAATTCAGGGTAATCAGCACTTTACCCAGCCGCCCGCCCGCTATACCGAAGCGTCGCTTATCAAAGCGCTTGAGGAAAACGGTGTCGGCAGACCGTCAACATATGTAACAATTACCTCAACAATTCTTTCAAAGGAATACGTTGTACGTGAGGGCAAGCAGTTCGTACCTACCGAGCTCGGCGAGGCTGTAACAAATCTTCTTAAGGATAAGCTTCCGAATATAGTAAACGTAAAATACACCTCTAAAATGGAGGACGACCTTGATAAAATAGATTCCGGCAATACGGATTATATTGAAATGATTAGGCTTTACTACAATGATTTTGAAGCTCCGCTTGAAAAGGCAAAGGCTGAAATGCAGGGCGTTAAAATCAAGCTTAAGGAAGAGGAAACCGATGTAATCTGCGATAAGTGCGGAAGAAATATGGTTGTAAAGGTCGGCAGGTTCGGCAAGTTCCTTGCCTGTCCCGGTTATCCCGAATGTAAAAATACAAAGCCGCTCGTTCATAAAACCCAGGCTAAATGCCCCGAATGCGGCGGTGATATAGTTGAAAAAAGAACCAAAAAGGGAACTGCCTTCTTCGGCTGCTCAAATTATCCCAAGTGTAACTTTATGACCTGGGATTCACCGAGCGACGAAGTATGCCCGAAGTGCGGCAAGTCGCTGTTCAGAAGAAAGGGCAACGTACTCTACTGTCCCGATAAAGAGGGCTGCGGATTTACAAAACCCGCGCCGCGCAAAAAGTAATATGAAAAAATTTACGGTAGTCGGCGCAGGGCTTGCAGGGTGTGAGTCAGCGTGGCAGATTGCAAACGCGGGTTACAGGGTTACCCTTGTTGAAATGAAGCCCGTGCGTTTCAGCCCGGCGCATAAAAACGAAGGCTTTGCAGAGCTTGTCTGCTCCAATTCGCTTAAAGCCGCAAGGCTTGAAAGCGCGGCAGGGCTTTTAAAGGCTGAAATGGAGCTCCTCGGCTCGCTTACCGTCCCTGTAGCAAAGCAAGTCAGCGTACCTGCGGGCGGAGCGCTTGCCGTTGACCGCGAGCTTTTCAGCAGCGCCGTTACGGAAAAAATCAAGGCTCATCCAAATATCACCGTTGAAAACAGGGTGTACGGCAAAATTGAGCCTGAAGAAAACGAAATACTTATTATCGCAACGGGTCCCCTTACCGACGGAGAGCTGAGCGAAGAAATCTCACGCCTTTGCGGAGGTTACCTTTCGTTCTATGACGCAGCGGCTCCCATTGTCACTGCGGAAAGCATTGACCGCAGCAAGGCTTTCGGCGCTTCGCGTTATGACCGCGGCGGCGATAAGGATTACCTCAACTGCCCGTTCAGTAAGGCTGAATATGAGGCGTTTATCAGCGAGCTTGTAAACGCCGAGGGCGCAGTCGTTCACGATTTTGATGTTTATGAAGGCTGTATGCCCATTGAAAAGCTTGCAAAGCGCGGGCCTGACGCACCGCGTTTCGGACCTATGAAGCCCGTCGGACTTGTTGACCCCTCAACGGGGCACCGCCCGTGGGCGTGCGTTCAGCTTCGCCGTGAAAACAGCGAGGGTACAATGTTCAACCTCGTAGGCTTTCAGACCAATCTTAAATTCGGCGAACAGAAAAGGGTGTTTTCAATGATACCCGGTCTTGAAAACGCAGAGTTCGTACGCTACGGCGTTATGCACCGCAATTCGTTTATCAATTCGCCGCAGCTTCTTAATGCGGATTACAGTATGAGGAAAAAACCGAATATATTTTTCGCAGGTCAGATTACGGGCGTTGAAGGATATATGGAAAGCGCAGGTTCAGGAATACTTGCAGGAATTAACGCCTGCCGCCGTGCAGAGGGCAAAATGCCGCTTATTCTTCCAAAGGAAACAATGCTAGGCGCGCTGTCAGGCTATATCAGTGACGAGAGCGTTTCTGACTTTCAGCCAATGGGCGCAAATTTCGGAATTCTTCCTCCGATTGAGCCCAAAATCCGCGATAAAAAGGAAAGATACGCCGCTCTTGCAAACAGAGCGATTGAAAAACTAAACTCTATTTTGGAATAATTATGGCAGATTTAACTTTATTTGAAGATAAAATTAAATATACATTTAAGGATAAATCGCTTTTAACCGAAGCGCTTACCCATTCAAGCTATGCCCATGAGGGAAAGCGCAACCGCCGCTGTAACGAGCGTATGGAGTTCCTCGGCGACGCCGTGCTTTCAATCATAACCGCCGATTATCTCTATCACGGCTATCCCGACGTTGATGAGGGCGAGCTTACAAAAATCCGCTCCTCGCTTGTATGTACGGAAGCGCTTTACGAATACGCAAAGCTTATTGACCTTCACACCTATCTTATCATGGGTAAGGGCGCTTCCCAAAGGCATGATGAGGAAAAACCTACCGTGCTTGAAAATGCGTTTGAAGCGCTGATTGCCGCAATTTACCTTGACAGCGGAATGGAAA
>JAFYGD010000122.1 GCA_017543415.1 Eubacterium sp.
CTGCCTGTTCTCCCCTTTGTTATTGAGGCAAAGGGGTAAACCTTAATACAGGCGTCACGCTTAATTATATCAAGCTGCGTGTTTATACCCTCAACGCTGTCGGGAACGGGATTTACGTTGGGCATTGTGCAGACCGCGGTATAGCCTGCGCTTGCCGCAGCCCTTGTTCCGTCTTTGATTGTTTCCTTATATGAAAAACCGGGCTCACGAAGATGAACATGAACATCAACGAAACCCGGAATTAAATACTTACCCTTACAATCAAAAACACGTGTAGCCCCATCAGCAGAAATGGAGGTGCCGATAGCGTTGATTTTTGAGTCTTTAATCAATATATCGTTTTCAGAAAAACAAACTCCCGAAAATACGAGAGCATTCCTCAGAAGAATAGTCATAGGTTTGCCCTTTCCTTTCGGGAGTTTATTATATTATAAATTCATATAAGTGTCAATATGTAAAAGTATACAAAATAATGACAATTTAATTCAGCTGTTTTGCTTTGGGGAGCATAACCTGCGCTTTGAAGAGGTCACCGTCGATTGTTATATTGAGGTGACCGTTTTGAGCCTTGCAAAGGTTATCCGCAATTGAAAGTCCTAAGCCGTTACCTTCATTATTCCTTGACTTATCGCCGCGCACAAAGCGCTCCTTCAGCTCCTGCGGGGTTATATCCAGAGGAGCGGCGGAAATGTTTTTAATTTCAAAAATGCTGTAATTCTGCGTTTCATATACGTCGCAGTAAACGCGGCTGCCCTTTGCCGAATACTTGCGGGCGTTTGAAAGCAGGTTTTCAATAACGCGGAAGGTCTTGTTTCCGTCCGCAAAGGCGGTTACATTACCTCTGTCGCCCTTAAAAACAAGCTCCAGTCCGTTTTCGGCAAATTCGCTCTGGCGTTCATATACAGCCTGCGCTCCGAGCTCGGAAAGCGAAAGATTAACGGGGTTAAGCGTAATTACTCCGCTTGTAATTTTTGAAGCTTCAATTAAATCCTCAATAAGACGTTTCAGTCTTGAGCCCTTTTCATCAAGAATATCAATATATTCCTTTGCTGTTTCGTCCTGAATATCGCAGGTCTTAAGCAGGTCTACATAGTTGATAATTGAGGTAAGCGGGGTTTTTAAATCGTGGGAAACGTTTGTAATAAGCTCCGTTCTCATATGCTCATCGCGCACCGCCTTATTAACCGCCTCGTTAAGCTCCTGCCTTGTATACTGAAGCGAATTAACAAGGATTTTAAGGCTTTGCGGAAGTTTATTATAATCAACCATGGGAGCTGTTTTTGTTTTTGCGGCGTAAATAATTTTATCAAGGGCAATAACATACCTGATAACATACACCGCCGAAGCGATATTGAACGCAACAAGAAGCAACGCCATTAGTGCGCTGAGCGGTGCAAAATCTGCCGCTGCTCCGATAACCGCAATAACAAAGAGTACTGCGTTTACAATAAAATACAGAACCGCGCCGCGCTTTATAGGCATTTTGAAATTATCGGGATTATAGGATACAAACTCTTTGAATTTACGGATAAAGAAGGCTATCGGTTTAACAATAACATACTTTATGAAGAAATAAATCAGAGTGTTTTTATACAGGCGCTTTTCACTTTTGCAGGCGCGGATAAACGAAGTCATAAACTCAATGAACAGCGCCCAGATAAGAGCAACGAGCGCAAGAACGCCGTAGTACATATATTTTTGCACAAGCGGGTCCGCCTGATTTTCCATACCTTCGGCAAAAATGGCTACAATGGCTGTAATTAAGCCGCCGATAGCCGCAGCGGAAGCTATGAGGTGAATATCAGTAGGAATATAGTCAATCCACGCAAGTTTAACCTTGCCGTCCCTCATTTTTTTACCGCAGACAACAAAGGAATAAACTGCGAATGCAAGAGCAAGAATAAACGCTGCTCCGGCGCAGAGCACAAGCATTTTGGGGTTGCGCTTTTTTTGCGGCTTCGGCGCCGTTTATATAGGTCAAATATTCATGAAGCTCTCCGCTTTCGTCAACATAAGCATAGATATCGTAGTTTTTATCCGTTATAAAATCGTAGTCCCTTTCGGTAAACAGTCCGTTGAGTTCAGGGCTGCAGGTCAGCTTTCCGTCAACAACGGTAAAGGCATAGTTATTATTGAGCGTATCTTCCTTTTTTACACCCTTTTCAAAGCTGGTTGCAGTCTTTTTTTCTTTCTTATCTGTAACATAATACTTTAAATCGGGGCGGACTTCGCCGAGATTATAACCGTTAAACAAATCGGTATAATCCTTGCGGGAAATATACCTGTCAACAATGGCGTTTGCCTTTTCTTCGGCTTCTTTTCCGCTGTCATCGGGGTTAATCTGAATATCGTAAAGGTATGCGGGAAGCGACAGCGTTATGCCGCTGTAATCAAGCTCACAGATGCAATCGTATATTTCGCTAGCGTTTTCTTTTGATTCGCGGTAGCTCTGCATATAGCAATCAACAATTTTTTTGCGGTTCTGCTTAATAAACTCCCTGATTTTTTCAGGCTCGTTTTTCATTTCCGCTTTGATTGTTAATATGTCTTCATTAAAATACGTTGCAAGATAATTCGTATCCGCAAGAGTTTTGTTTTTGAGGCTTCCGCTGTCAAATTCCTCAAGCGAAATATCGTAATACTGCACCGTATCAACAATCTGATAAACGAAATGAAACGCTCCCGTCATAAACACAACGGAAAGGATAATACAGATTGCCTTGATGAAAAAATTAGTATTTCTGGATTTTGTAGCCAAGACCGTACACCACCTTCAAATATTTGGGTTCTTTGGGGTTGATTTCAATCTTTTCACGGATGTTGCGTATATGTACTGTTACGGTTTTTTCAATGCCGAAGGAAGCCTCGTTCCAGACGGCCTCATATATTTGCGACGAGGAAAGAACTGCGTTCATATTTTTCATAAGGTATTCAAGAATCTTATATTCCCTTGCGGTGAGCTGAACGGGCTCGCCGTCAACGGTAACAAGCTTTGTTTTTGTATCAAGTACAAGACCGCCAGTTACAAGCTGGGTTTCCGTTACCTCCATTGAGCCGAGGGTTGAATAACGCCTTATCTGACTTTTAACCCTTGCAAGCAGCTCAAGCGGATTAAACGGCTTTGTTACATAGTCGTCAGCGCCGAAGGAGAGCCCTGCAATTTTATCCGTATCCTCGCTTTTTGCGGAAAGAAGGATAATCGGAACGTTATTGCTTTCACGGATTTTGAGCGTTGCGGAAATGCCGTCAAGCTCGGGCATCATTATATCAAGCACGATACAGTGAACCTCGTTGCCTTCAAGCAGTCTGAGCGCCTGCTTTCCGTTTTCGGCGCAAAGAACATTGTAGCCGTCGTTTTCAAGATATATCCTTATTGAATTTAGAATTGCTTTGTCATCGTCACAAACAAGAACAGTAAACATATACTTTCCTCCCCGACAATCATAATATTACCCGTAAATCAAAATGGGCTTAAGAAAAGGTTAAGAAAACTCAAAGATAGTTTAGCACACTTGAACTAGTATTACAATAAAAACGGGCATATATAATATGCCCGCTGTTTTATTTGGTTTTAACCGTTTTCGGCTTTGACCATTTTGAGTTGGTTTTGCCCTTATAAGCTCTGATACGGATATAGTACTTTTTCTTTGCCTTAAGCTTTTTAACTGTTTTCTTAACGATTGAAACCTTTTTAATTTTTATTGTTTTTACTTTTTTGAATTTAGCAGACGTTGAGTACTGAAGCTGATAGCCGTCTGCGCCGCTTACTTTACTCCATTTAACCGTAAAGGATTTTTTACTGCCTTTGGCTGTTTTAATGTTCGGCGCCTTCAGGGTTATCTTTGCGGGAGTTACGGGAGCATCGGGAGTAACAGGAGGAGCGGGAATATCGTGCCTTTTGCTCTGAACGCCCCAGACGGTTGAATTATCCGTACCCGCACCGGTAAAGACAAGATGCGTTTTGCCTTCTGCACTTTCATCCTTCTGATAAGCGAAAACGCAGCTGTAGGTAACATCGCCGAGCTTAACTGTACAGTAAGCCGAATTATCCTTAAGGCTCCACGAGCCGCTAACCGCCCTGCTGCCCGTATTCGTGCTTGTAATTGAGCAGGAATAATCCTTTGCGCCGCTGATTGTTCCGTCATAATTAAGAACTATATTCTGGGTCGGAAGAATAATATCGCTCCACGGGGAATCCCAGGCGGCTTTGCGCTGAGTCATATTTGTTGAATCAATAAACTCATATTCGCCGATTACTTCCATAGCGGTAACCGATTTGGTTTCCGCTTCGCCCTGATATTCAAACGGAAGCATTACCGCCCAGCCGTCATTTGTTCTGAGCATTTTATGAACGCGCATCTGATGGCCGTTGCCGCTATCACAGGTAAAGCGCGTATGGTAGCACTGATACATTGAGCCGTCAGAATCAACAAGGCAGGAGGAATGACCGCCCGAAAGAAGCGCTGTGGGCTGACAGGAAAACTGATAGTTACCGTCAAGCTTAAGCCCCGTATTCTTTTCGTCAAGAGCGCTGTTGCCCGCTTTGTCGAGGTACGGTCCTTCGGGAGAGGTGCTTCTGTATTCGCGGATATTATAGCCTCCGTCGCCCGCAAGTCCGCCGTAGGTAATATAGAAATAGTAATAACCGCTTACACTGTCGTAAACGATGAAGGGACCTTCGCCCGTGCCTTCGTTTTCATGGTTGGTTTTTAAAATCTGCTTTCCGTAATAATAATCGTCGTTACCCTTTGCCTTGCCGTTTTTGATGTTATTCTTCATATATGAATAATCAATACGTCCGGTTGCTTTATCCAGCTTCTGAAGATAGCAGCCGCCGCTGTAAGAGCCGTAAACGAGCCACATATCGCCGTTTTCATCGGCAAACGCAGTAGGGTCAATGCAGTTGGGATAGTTCGGAATCCACTGGTTATAGAAGCCGTCATAGGTTACCCATTTGTAGCCGTCTATAATCATCCATTTTTCATTATCA
>JAFYGD010000123.1 GCA_017543415.1 Eubacterium sp.
CATGTAATTCTGAATGTTTGATTGTTCCATAATCATTAATATCATCAACTTTATAAAATATTGCATAATAAGAAAAAACTTCTTTCTGAGCTTTCAATATTTCCTCTGCATCATTTTTAGTAAATACTGTTTTTGTATCGCCAAGATTACAGCTCGGTAATCTGTTTTCAGACGAATGATAAATTACATCGGAAAATATTTCTACTCCTACAATTTCAGGGTCAACGTTTTTCTGCAGCCATTCCGTACACCATTTAAATATGTCTTCAAGCTGATAATCATCTGCAAATTGACGGTCTGTATATTCAACGTTGAATTCCCGCCCTTTATACTCGCACACCCATTTTTCATTAATACGCCATATGGGTGGATCCATAGCGTCTAATCCGAAAAAGCCAAAATCATGTTCATAATGAGCGTTTTTATGCTTTAGCACTTTTATGTCTTCGCTTTCCCAACCGTATTTTTCGCATAGAGCAGAGCTAAGCTGCTTATTTGAATGTGAATTACCGCTGACGTTAACGCCAACAAATATTCCTATTAATATAAATAGTGATAACAAGGCAACAAATGCGTGTTTATTCTTTATCATATTTCAACTCCTTAAAAAATTTAATCATTTGACAAATATAAATATTATTCATTGTAAAAATAATACTCCATTTCATCAAGTGCATACTATAAAAGGGCGGGTTTAACCCGCCTTTTAGTTTTAATTGTTAAGTTAAAAACAGCTAATGCAGCTGCGGAATAATTGCCGTTGAAATGCCGAAGAAAACAAGCAGTGAAACGGCGTCAACTATTGTTGTAATGAACGGCGAGCTCATAACCGCCGGGTCAAAGCCTATTTTTTTTGCAAGAATAGGCAGCGAGCAGCCTATAAACTTTGCAAAAACAATTTCAACAATAAGCGTTAAGCAGATTGCAACGTCAATTATAAGGGTAATTTCATCATTTTTGAAAAGCGTTCTGTCAACAAGCCAGATTTTAACAAAGTTAACAGCCGCAAGCGAAAGACCGCAAACAAAGCCAACGCGCAGCTCCTTCCAGACAACGCGGAAGTAATCCCTGAAAGCAATCTCGCCAAGCGACATTGCGCGGATAATTGTAACGCTTGCCTGACCGCCGGAGTTACCGCCGGTATCCATAAGCATGGGAATAAACGCCGTAAGTATTGTAAGTGCTGCAAGCTTTGATTCAAAGCCGGTGATAATTGAGCCCGTAAAGGTTGCCGAAACCATAAGCAGCAGCAGCCACGGAAAACGGCTTTTCCAGGTTTCAAAAACGGAGGTTTTAAGGTAGGTTTTCTCCGTAGGAAGCATAGCGTTCATCTTCTGGATATCCTCGGTGTTCTCCTCCTGGATAACGTCGATAGCGTCGTCAACCGTGATAATACCTACAAGCCTTTCCTCCATATCAACAACGGGAAGGGCAAGAAAGTCGTATTTTGAAAGCTGCTGAGCGGCGATTTCCTGGTCGTCAAGGGTGTTTACGTAAATTATGTTGGTCTCCATGAATTCGTCAATGGTGTCCTCATAATCGTGCAGTAAAAGCTCCTTAACTGTTGTAACGCCTATAAGATGGCGCGAATCGTCGGTAATGTAGCAGGTGTAAATTGTCTCCTTGTCAACGCCCGTACGGCGGATTCGCTTAAACGCGTCCTCTACCGTCATACCTTTTTTCAGGTCAACGAATTCGGGCGTCATAAGCGAGCCTGCGGAATCGTCGGGATACTTAAGAAGGGCGTTAATGGATTTTCTTGTTTCGCTGTCCGTATTCTTTAAAATACGCTTAACAAGCGTTGCGGGCATTTCCTCAATGATGTCAACGGCGTCGTCAATGTAAAGCTCGTCAAGAACTTCTCTCAGCTCGGTATCGGTAATGCCGTGAATAAGCGCCTCCTGGGTGTCGGGGTCAAGCTCAACAAAGGTGTCCGCAGCGTCCTCTTTGGTTAAAAGACGGAAAAACAGCAGCTTCTGGTTGTCGGGAAATTCCTCTAAAATTTCAGCAATATCCGCGGGGTTCAGCTCGCTGAAAACGGTTTTGATTTCCTTAAGTTCGCGTTTGTCGTAATGAGCCTTTATTGTTTCGGTAAGCTCATCTCTGAGTTCTGTCATTTCCATATTTTCACCCGCCTTTCCTGGTTATAAATCTAATTGTCAAAAAACTCCGTTTCATCCTCGTCCTCAGCCTTAACGGTAACGCGCCTGAGAATAACAATCAGCGCAAGCACCGCAGACGCACCGCCTGAAACGGCGCAGACGGATACAATGAAAACAGGATTTTTATATATCATTTCATTTCTTAAAACGCTGTTGTAACTGCCGTTTTCAATTTCCCTTTCAATTTCAGCCGAGGTTTTTGAAAGCCTTTTTATTTTAAGCCTGTACGGTCTTGTCTTGCCGTTGGCGGCAGTAACCGTAAGTGATAATTCGGGCTCCTGGTCGGGGGCAAGGGAAATGTTTTTCGGCAGGTCGCAGTAAGCGTTAACGTCCTCGGTAACCGCGGCAATTTTCAGCACCGTCAGGTCGGAGGGGATGTAAAGCCTGTAACGCGTGAGCTTGGGGGAAACCTTCGGGTAAACCCTGCAAAGTCCGCAGCTTATATCCTTCAGGTAATTGTTTTCGCTGTGCGTGTCGTAATTCGCATTTGCGTAGTTGAAGGTGTATGCGCTGCTTCCGTCGTCAAATTCCAGCGTTACCGTGATTCCCGTCTGGTGCTTTGCGGAATCGAGGTTGTAGTTTACAAAAAGCTTTGCGCTTCCGTTCATACTGTAGCTTTTAAGAGTCGGCGTAACCGCGGGATTATCAAGCGTAAGCGTGTATTCGTGGTTTTCGGAATAAAAGGCTTCGTTAACCTTTGCTCCGCTGAAGGCAATATCGGTAAGCTCCGGAATATCCTCTGCGTGTGCGCAGAGCGGAGCTGAAATGATTAACAGTATTATAAAAGCTGTAATCAGTTTTTTCATAATTTACCTCTAATCAATAATGTATGCCGTAATCTTTCTTTTGCTTAAGGCAGAAGCATACTTGCTTTTGCTCAAATCCGTGCTTATAACGTAAACCTGATTGTTTTCAAGCTTGGGGAATTTTGAAATATCGTTTTTAACGCCTGCGCTGTTAATGTTGCCGCTTTCGGCGTCGTAGCCTTTAATGCTTACGTTAACGGCTTTAAGGAACTTAATATCCTCGCCGGCGTCGGTATTTAGCTTTTTTGTAAGCGTTTCAAAATAATCGGTTTTGCCAACCTCGCAGCCGTCAAGAACGAATACCGAAATACCGAAGGCGTGAAGCTCGGTAACAATATTTCTTATGTAACCGTAAGCTATTTCATTATTCGGGTCAAGGTAAGTGTTTCCGTCGCTGTCGCGGTAAAGCTTTTTACCTTTTTTCAGCGCCATATCGCTTGACCTTGAAGGTGTAAAATTGTCAAGGTAAACGTAAAGCCTTGCAATCGGAAGAAGGTCGTTTTCGCCAAGCTGTTTTATTGATTCGGCGGGCTTTCTTCCGAATTCGCTTTTTGCGCCGAGCGCGCTTATTGCCGAAAGCGAGCTTGCGTAGCCTATCGTACCGTCAAGGCGCTTTGCGTCAAACATAACGGCGGTCCTGCCGTCCTTGTGCGCCTCGTCAATAACGGAGGAAAGCATAACCGAACCGTCAAGAGAAATTGACGGAACGCTGCTGCCGTAAAAGCTGAGCTTAAGCTCGCTCATTGCGTCGTACTCGCTTTCCTTAACCTGATTGTTAAAGCGCTCAAGCGGCTCTGCGTGGCGTATCATATGTACGTCCGCACCTATAAAACCGATAAACAGCAGAATAATACAGCAAACGGAAACCAGTGCCGTAAGCTTGCGCTTTCTTGCGCGTTCCTTTGCGGCAAAAGCCGAGGAGCGGGCGGAATACGCCTTTACAAATTTGTTGTCCGTGCTTTCGTCCTCAGCGTATTTTTCGGCAAAGTCAATCGGTCTGCCTGTTACGGTTTCGGTCCATTTCGTATTCCGATTTTTATTTTTGTAAAACCGTTTTCTTTTCATAATGTTTACGCGTTAATTGCGTTATTCCTTAAAAGAGTTATTGTATCTGCAGGATTTTCGCTTTTGAATACGGCGCTGCCTGCAACGAATACGTTAGCGCCCGCCTTTGCGGCAAGCTTTATTGTTTCGGGATTAACTCCGCCGTCAACCTCAATATCGCCTTTGTAACCGAGCACGCGGAGCTTTTCGATTTTCGGCATCATATCCTCCATAAAGCTCTGACCGCCGAAGCCCGGCTCAACGGTCATAACAAGCACCATTGAAAGCCTGTCAAGGAAGGGAATAACCTCCTCAACGGGAGTTTTCGGCTTTATTGCAAGCGCAGCCTTTTTACCGACAGAAAGGATTTTATCAATCGTTTTTTCGGTGTCGCTGTCGCTTTCAATATGAAAACAGATTATGTCGGCGCCTGCTTTTGCAAAATCCTCTGTATATTTAAGCGGGTCGCTAATCATAAGATGTACGTCAAAGGGAACGGAGCATACCTTTTTAATAGCCGCCGTAACGGGCGCGCCTATTGAAATATTCGGTACAAAATGACCGTCCATAACGTCAACGTGAATTAAATCGGAGCTTTCAATTCTTTTAAGCTCGCTTTCAAGATTTGCATAATCGCTCGCCAGTATTGAAGGCGAAATTTTCATATCCATAAACTACCCCATTATAATTTTTTTATTTATTATACAATCTGTAGGCGAATAAATCAAGGCAAAAGATTTTTGCATAAATATTCGGCAAAATGTATAATCTTTCGTAAAAATATACATTAAAACATTAATATTTGCTGTAAATTTTGCATAATGATACAAAAATATGCAAAAAATCTTGCATTTTTATTCATTATTGATATAATAGACGCAGTTAACAAAAACGAAGGAGAAAACGTTATGGCTAAAAAAGACATTA
>JAFYGD010000124.1 GCA_017543415.1 Eubacterium sp.
ACATTTTGCCGAGGTTCATATGTTCTTTTTCTGAGAAATCGCCGAGCTCAAGCATTTCGCCGAGGAGCGCAACTGTTTTGCCGCCCTTTGCATATGAGGAAAGCGCTTCAAGCGCAACCCTTGCGGAATCGGGGCTTGAATTATAATAATCCTTAACAAAAACAATTCCGTTTATATCTTCGCTCTCGCATCTCATTGAAACGCTCCGATAATTTTCAAGCGCCTCAAAAGCAGTTTTCAAATCAATGCCGAAATGAAGTCCGCAGAGCATTGCTTCAAGCGCATTTAAAACATTGTATTTGCCAAGAACGGGGATAAAGCCCTTTGCCGTGCTTTCACCGCTTTTAACGGTGAAATATGTTTTGCCGCAATCCGATACTAAATCGGATGCAACAATATCAGCGTTTTCGTTTTCAATTCCCGTAAACTGCTTTTTGAAATCGCCCGTTTCTGCGCCGCAAAGCAGCTTATCATCGCCGTTGAGAATGAGCAGACCGTCTTTATTTAAGCCCTCAAGTATTTCAAGCTTCGCTTTCAAAATATTTTCCTGTGAGCCGAGGTTGCCGATATGCGCCTTGCCAACATTGGTTATGAGTGCAACATCGGGCTTTGCAATATTAGTAAGTCTGCTGATTTCGCCGAGGTGGTTCATTCCCATTTCGAGAATTGCAATATCGTAGCTGTCGTCAAGACCTAAAACCGTTTTCGGAAGTCCGATTTCGTTGTTGAAATTCTTTTCTGTTGAATAAACCCTGTATTTTGAAGCAAGAACGGTTTTGGTCATATCCCTTGTTGTCGTTTTGCCGTTGCTTCCCGTAACTGCAACGATTTTAACGCCGAGCAGCGTTCTGTAGTAAGAAGCAAGGCGGTGGTATGCAAGAAGGGTATCGTCAACCATTAAAACAGGGAGCGAGGTTTCAACCTCTTTTGAACAGATAACCGCTGCTGCGCCGTTTGCTTCGGCAACCGAGATATAGCTGTGGCCGTCAAATTTCTCGCCGACAAGGGCAATGAATAAATCGCCTTTTTGAATTGTTCTTGTATCGGTTGAAACGCCGCTTATAATCATATCGCCGCTGTAATCACAGCTTGCATTAATATTTTTAATTATATCTGTAAGCAATAACGCTTTCATATTTAATCTCCTAACCTATTAGCCTCCCTTGCTAAAGGGAGGTGGCTGCACAGCAGACGGAGGGATGGTCAAACCGTTTTAGAACGCATTTCAGGTAGTAACAACGATCCCCTCGCCACTTTGTGGCCCTCTCCCCTTTGACAAGGGGCGCAAAGCAGTTACTCGCTTCGCTCAAACAAAGTATAATATAATTACAATAAAAAATCAACCGAAGTATTGTATTGATAATTAATATCAACTGTGGTATTATTTGTATAATATTTTTAATGGCAGGTGATAGCTGTGTTTGATGCAAAAAAGGTTAAGGATGAATGCGTTCGGTGGATTAGGGATTTCTTTGAAGAAAACGGCAAGGGCTGCAATGCAATTGTTGGCATTTCGGGCGGAAAGGATAGCTCAATTGTTGCCGCACTCTGCGTTGAAGCGCTTGGCAAGGACAGGGTTATCGGCGTTTTGATGCCAAACGGCGAGCAGGCAGATATTGATATGGCAAAGCTCCTTGTTGAGCATCTTGGAATTAAGCATTATATTGTTAATATCAAAGAGGCTGTTGACGGCGTTAAAAATGCGCTTCCCTTTGAGCTTTCAAGCCAGAGCGTTATTAATCTTCCGCCGAGAATCAGAATGAGCGTTTTATATGCAACTGCTCAGAGCCATAACGGAAGAGTTGCAAACACCTGCAATCTTTCTGAGGACTGGGTTGGCTATTCAACCCGCTACGGCGATTCCGTCGGCGATTTCAGCCCCTGTTCAAACATAACCGTTGCCGAAATGAAGCAGATAGGCGCTCTTATCGGCTTGCCCGAGGTTTTGGTTAACAAACCTCCGATTGACGGCTTAAGCGGAAAAACGGATGAGGATAACCTCGGCTTTACCTATGCCGAGCTGGATAGATATATTAGAACTGGTGAAATTGAAAATAAAGAGGTTAAGGAGAGAATTGATTATCTCCATAGAATAAACCTCTTCAAGCTTGATGTTATGCCTTCATTCAAGCCCGAAATCAAGTATTAATTGACGCTTGACAATTAATGTCTAAATAGTTATATTATTAATAATATTTTTCCTTATTTTGGCGAACTTGAATTTTTAAGGCTTGCGCGACCACAAAGGTCAGTGCGGCGCCTGAAAAATCCAATTTCATCCAAAATACAAAAAGGTTTGAATATCCTGGGAGGTGCGCTGAATGTATATTACAATCAACGGTCAGCTTGGCAGCGGCAAAAGCGAAATCTGCAAATTTTTTAAAGACGAACACGGTTTTGATGTTTTTTCAACGGGCAGAATTCAGAGAGAAAAGGCTCTCCTCGAGGGTATTTCAACTCTTGAAATGAATGAAAAATCGGGAAAGGATTATTCCCTTGATTATCTTATTGATAATGCAACTGTTAAATTTGCAAAGGAGCATCAGGGCGAGGATGTTATTTTTGATTCACGCCTTGCATGGCATTTTGTTGAAGAAAGCTTTAAGATTCATCTTCTTGTAAGTCCGGGTGAAGCAGGCAGAAGAGTTTTTCATAACCGAAAAACCGAGGAAGAAAAGTATAAGAGCCGGGAGGATGCAACAAATCAGCTTGTTCAGCGCAGAAGCCTTGAAGCTGAAAGATATCTTAAGGTTTATAATGTTGTTATGAACGATTATAATAATTATAATCTTGTTCTTGATACAACTTCGCTTTCAATTAAAGAGGTTTGCGAAATCCTCTATAACGAGGCTTGCGAATATAAAAAGGGAAATTATAAAAACAAGATTCTGGCTTCTCCGAAAAATATCTATCCTGCAAAAAAGGTTTCGGATGAATATAAGGAAAGCGATAGCGATATTGTTGATATAATCTGCTTTAACGACGTTATGTATGCAATAGACGGCAACGAAAAGCTTAAAGCGGCAAACGCCCAGGGCAAAAAAATCATTGAGGTTAACTTAATTGAGGGGAATAAGGAAAATATTTCAATCACCCTGAACGACCTTTATGAATGGGAAAAAGAAAACGAATTTAATTATGCTTATTATCCTATAAGTGAATAAGTATATTTGGAGCGTCGAGGTCGCCGCTCCCTACGAATACGCCGAGGCGTGCTGTGTAGGGAATGGCGACCTCGACATTCCTTTTTTCAAAAAGCTTTTTGTTTTAATGTTCGTTTAAGAAACAGGGGTTATTATACGCTCAACAAAGGCGAAAGCCGAAAGGAGTAATCACTATGAAAAAATCAACAAACAGAACAATTAAAAATGTGATTATGTGTTTGCTCATAGCTGTTTTATGCGTGGGCTCATATTTCACAATGGATTATGCAAAGGATAATATTCAATCATCTGGCTTTGAAATGCAAATGCCATCGGGTGAAATGCCCCAGGGCGCTCCCGGAAGCTCATCCGACAGTGATTCATCAAACCAACCGCCCGAAATGCCGAGCGGCGACAGCAACTCAAACGGTCAACCGCCTTCACCTCCGGAAAGTTCGGATAGCAACAGCGGTGATTCATCAAATCAGCCGCCGTCAATGCCAAACGGTGAAATGCCCCAGGGCGCTCCCGGAAGCTCAAAAAAGCTGACGACAGTATACTATATTATTTTTGCGTGCGAAGGTCTTTTGATTTCCCTTCTTCTGATATATCTCATAATGTCGCAGTTCAACAAAAAGAGCTTCAAGGAAACCTTTAAAAACGGCAAGAGTATAATTGCCTTCGCTCTTGCGCTGATTATTGCAACCTCGGGCTTAACCGTTGCTCAAAGCGCAGTTGCAAGCAAGTTTTTCCTTAGTTCATCAAGCAGCTCACAGAGTTTTGATATGAAAAATCAAAACTCGGAAAGCGCCGATGCGAGCGGTGCAACAACC
>JAFYGD010000125.1 GCA_017543415.1 Eubacterium sp.
TGCTCATATTCAATTTTGCTTTGGTTTTTTCACAATGAGGCAAGTTGATAATTGACTTAATCAGTGAATAAAATAATAACAAATACTGAAATCATTTCTTCCGTTTTTCTGCTTCCTTGCGCAAAGTCTTTAATAATTTGTCACTTCTTGTATCACGACCATTTGAATTGCGGAAAGTCCCAGGGGCAACACCTAATTTTTTCTCTAGGTTTCCAATTTTAATGTCTCCACGTATTTTTCTAGCCATAATGATTATTCCTTTATTATTTTCATAGAGGTAGCACGACCTGAATCTAGCGCGTCTGCCATTCCGCCACTCCTGCAAAAACACGAGGACCCGCGGAACTCTTGCGGTGCCCAAAACTTGCCTGAACTTACGTTCACAAGTTTTGACCGCTGCGCCATCCTTGACTCGCTTAATCTCGCACTGCGAGCGCTTCGTCAACGATGCTGCCATTCCGCCACTCCTGCGTAACTGCCTTGATATATTATCATATCAAGGCGTATTTGTCAAAGGAAATTTAAAAAATTACCTCCTGCGGTTCTCCGCCGTTTTCGCGTGACTTATCCGCAAGGTAAACGCTGAGGTGACCTGCAACGGAATCAAATATTGAAGTGCAGGCAAGGCTCGGCTTTTCGCCGCGTATAAACTTAACGAAGTCAGCTGCAAGCCTTTCGTCTCCGCCGCCGTGGCCGCCGTAAGCGCCGACCATATCGCCGGTTACTCTGAGGTCAACTTCCTCAACGTCGCATTCCTCGTTGTGAGCGTCAGGGGAGGGGTTAATCTTTAAAACAGTGAACTTGCTTTCCTCAAAGTTACCGAAAATTTCACCCTTCGTACCTACAATATGTATATTTCTTCTCGGTTCTGAGCTGCCGCCGACCATATTGTGCGTTCCCGTTGCGCCGCTTTCAAAATTAACAAGCACGCTCTGGTGGTCAACTATGTTGTTGTCGCACTTATAAATACATCTTGCATACTGATTATCGCTCTTCATCAGCTCAATTTTATCCTCAAGCGTAACATTTTCCTTACCCTCAAGCGCGTCCCAAACGTAAAACGCCCAGCGGTCGGGGTGGTCAATGTAAAGCCTTTTTGTTGAAAAATCACAGGTGTCAACAAGCGGACAGTCCTTCATACAAACCGTTCCTGCTCCCTCGGGAGCGTTTTCGGGCTTGAACTGGTATTTATTTCCGAAGGAAGTGATTTCCTTCGGCTTTGTTTCGCTCATAATCCACATCATAATATCAAGGTCATGGCAGCATTTTGCAAGCAGCATTGAAGTGTGGCACTTGTCGCTGTTAGCCCATTTACCGCGAACGTATGATGTTGCAAGATGATGATATGAAACGTGTTCGCATGTCTGAATATTGATAATGTCGCCTATTTCTCCGCTTGCAACCCGTTCCTTGATTGAATAATAAAACGGTGTGTAACGTAAAACGTGGCAAATCATTACCTTTGAGTTGTTCTTTTTTGCACAGTCAACGAGCTGGCGCATTTCCTCCTCGTTGGGAGCAAACGGCTTTTCAAGCAGCATATCGTAGCCCGCGTTTAAAAGCGGAACAGCGGTTTCAAGGTGCTGCTCGTCCATTGTTCCGTTAATAACGGTGTCTGCAAGCTTTCCGTGCTTTGCAAGCTGTTCAGCGCTTTCAAAACACATATCCTCGCCAAAGCCGAAGTATTCCATAGCCTTTTTTCTTCTTGTAGGGTTAGGGTCTGCAACGCCTACAATCTTAAGCATTTCGGGATTTGTTTTGGCAAGCTCACTGTAAACAAAAGCTCTGTGGCCGGCGCCTACTATAATTGCGGTTACGGGTTTTGTGCTCATATTACCACCTCGTATAATTTGTTTTTATAATTATAACAACATTAACTCTATAATTCAATATATAATTATAAACTTGACAAAAAACATATTTCAATATATTTTATAAAAAATAAGATTTTTTGGGTAATTATGAAAAAGCTGCTGGTATTTCTTAAAAATTACAGAATTCAGTCTGTTCTCGCACCGCTTTTCAAAATGCTTGAAGCGTGCTTTGAACTGATTGTACCCCTTGTTGTTGCCTCAATTATTGACGACGGTATACGCCCGGGGAATATGACGCTCGTTCTTTCAAGGGTGGGCGTTTTAGTTCTGCTTGCAGTTGTAGGAATGACAGCCGCAATCAGCGCCCAGTTCTTTGCCGCAAAA
>JAFYGD010000126.1 GCA_017543415.1 Eubacterium sp.
TGGTCTGACCAGCCGTGGTAAGCGCCGCCCATCTTAATGATATTCTTGTGACCTGTAGCAAGTCTTGCAACACGAACAGCGCACATACAAGCCTCAGTACCCGAACCGAGCATACGGAACATTTCTACAGAAGGAACGCACTCGCTGATTTTCTTTGCAAGCTTGTATTCGTAGGGGTGGAAAAGACCTGTTGAAGGTCCGCAGTCGTCAAGGAGCTCCTTAACCTTTTCTTTAACAACGTCATCGTTTGAACCGATAATTGTCGGGCCGCCTGCCTGAAGGAAATCGAAATATTCGTTTCCGTCAATATCATAAAGCTTGTTGCCTTTAGCCTTTACCATAACGATGGGGAAGGGGTAGTTAAAAGCAAGGTTGTGCTGAACGCCGCCGGGGATGATGTTTTTAGCTTCTTCAATCATCTCCTTGGACTTAACACATTTCTTGTTGAAGTATTCATCAATGTACTCCTGAAGAGCGTCTCTGTTGATTGAATAAATCGGTTTTTTGATGAGTGCATCAAGCTGTGCTGTAATCGCAGCAGCGTTAGGATACTCTGTAATTGCAAATCTTGTATCCATATATATTCCTCCTTGTGATTATTGTGAGTTGCTGCTCACCTATTATTGCGTGAGCAACCGCTCACTTTTCTTGCTATTTTAGTATATCACTTTTTCACGATTTGTCAAATAGAAATTTAAAAATTTTTGTGTATTATTATTGCAAAATATATAAATAAATGTTACTATGTGTTTAGTGAATTAATGCTCACCAAAGGAGTTTTGTAGGTTTTAAACAAAGAAAAATTATCCTTTTTGTGCATTCCTACAAAAAACATTTTATGATTGAAAAAAGATATAAAGAGGCGTTTGAAAGAGCAGACGAACGCAGGCAGGAAAAAATTCTTGAGGTCGGTATTGAAGAGTTTTCAAATAACGGCTTTGAAAATGCAAACATTAATGTAATTGCCAAAAAAAGCGGAATAAGCATAGGCCTTATGTATAAGTATTTCGCCACCAAAGAGGATTTGTTTTTAACCTGTATTGACCGCGGCTGCAGTATTCTTGATAATGCGCTTGAGGAAATAATGAACAGCAATGATAAAATTCTTATCAAGGCTGAAAAGGTAATTAGAACAATTTGTTACCACTCAAAGAAAAACGCAAATTATATCAGGCTTTACAATGAGATTACAAGCGAAAAAAATCCCGCGCTTGCAAAGGCTCTTGCAGAGGAAATTGAGTTTCCTACAAGCAAAAAGTATATCACCTCAATAGCGCAGGCCTTTGCAAATAACGATGTGCGCCAGGATTTGGACCCAAGGCTCTTTGCCTTTTTCCTTGATAATCTCTTAATGTCGCTTCAGTTTTCCTATACCTGCGATTACTACCGCGACCGTTTTGAAATTTATACCGGAATTAATGTGGACGAAATGGACGATGAGCTTGTTGTAACCCAGCTTTTAAAGTTCATTGAAAGCGCGTTCACTTTTGAAAAATAAGAGAGGATATGATACCTATGAGCAAGTATGTTATTACCTATGATATCGGTACAACCGGAATCAAAACCTGCCTTATCGAGGTTGATGAGGAAATCAGAATTCTCGCCTCTGCAACAGAGGGCTACAACCTTTATGTTAATGAGGAAACGGGTGTTGACGGCGGTGCCGAGCAGGACGCTGACGAATGGTGGAAGGCAATGTGTATTACCACCCAGGTGGTTTTCAAAAAATGCCCCGATATTAAGAAAGAACAGATTGAAGGTATTTCCTTCTGCTCCGCAATGCAGGGCCTTGTTCTTGTAGACAGGGAGGGCAACTGCATCCGCCGCCCCATGACTTATATGGACCAGCGTGCAAGGGAAGAGCTTAAAAAAGGTATTGCCTACGGTATCCAGGTTGCAGGCGCCGAAGTTACAAAGCTTCTTAAGTATTTAAGATATACGGGCGCCGTTTCCTCATCTGTTAAGGACCCGATTTGGAAGTATAAATGGGTAGAGGCTCATGAACCCGAAAACTTCAAGAAAATCTATAAATGGCTTGATATCAAGGAATACTTAATCTGCCGCTGCAGCGGTGAATTTGTTATGACTAACGATTCCGCTTTCGGTACGCTCCTTTACGATACAAGAAAAGGCCATGAGGGCTGGTGTAAGCCTATTTGTGATATGGTAGGGGTTAATATTGAGCATATGCCCGAAATCAAGGCGTCAACCGAAAAGGTCGGCGAGGTTACCGAAAAAGCAGCCGCAGAGCTCGGCCTTGCTCCGGGCACCGCAGTTTACGGCGGCGGCGGAGACGCTTCGCTTATCGGTGTAGGTACGGGCGCTGTTGAGGTCGGCGATACCCATATTTATTCAGGTACTTCGGGCTGGGTAGGCACGGTTGTTGATAAGCAGCTTGTAGACGCAGGCGCTATGATGGCTTCAATCGTCGGCGCAGACCCGACTTCATATAACTATTTCGGCGAGCTTGAAACCTCAAATAAGTGCGTTGGCTGGGTTAAGGACCACCTTGCTCTTGACGAAATCGGCGTTTACCTTAAATCGCATCCTACCGAAAATGTTCACAGCTATGAATCCTTTGAATTTAACCTTTACGATTATCTTGAAGAGGTTATTTCAAGAGCGGAGCCTGGCGCTGGCGGAGTAGTATTTACCCCGTGGCTTCACGGTAACCGCTGCCCGTTTGAGGACCCCAATGCAGCGGGTATGTTCTTTAACATCAGGCTTGAAACCGGTAAAACGGAGCTTATCCGTGCGGTTGTTGAGGGTATCTGCTTCCACCTTAAATGGATGCTTGAACGCCAGGCCAAGAAAATTGAGATTAAGGATACAATCCGTTTCTGCGGCGGCGGCGCTCTCGGCGAAGCTACCTGCCAGATTCTTGCAGATATTCTTCAGAGAAAAATCGAGGTTGTTGATTCACCCCAGAATATCGGCGCGGTCGGCGCGGCGGCATGTATCATTGTAGGTATGGGACTTATTCCTTCAATGAAGGAAGTTAAAAAGTTCATTCCCGCAAAGATTACCTATACTCCGAATCCGGCAAACAAAGCCGTTTACGAGCGCAACTTTGAGGTGTTCAAAAACCTTTATAAGTGCAACAAAAAGAATTTTGAAATCCTTAACGGAAAAGGTGAATAATCATGAAAAAA
>JAFYGD010000127.1 GCA_017543415.1 Eubacterium sp.
AGTGTAAATGCGCTTAAGACAGAGGTTGAGGAAAAGAACGGAGCCGTTAAAGTTAAAATAGCTTTGATTGTTCCCGGTATGAAGGATTCCTTTGCTTCATATACCGTTTATCCGGACGGCAGGATTGCCGTTTACCACAGCGCGGTTCCTAAGGCGGATATACTCCGTTTCGGCTATATTTTCGGCGTTGATAAGGATTATTCAAATGTTAAATGGTACGGCAGGGGAGCCGCTCCGTCTTATCCTGACAGAAAAACGGGCTATAAGATAGGCTTGTATTCAATGCCCCTTTCCGAATTTGAATATAACTATATGCGCCCGCAGGAAGCTTCTGCGCGTTCCGATACAAGGTATTTCAGCCTTGAAAACAAAAAAGGCAGCGGCGTAAAAGTAACCGCTTATTATGATAAGCCCGTGCTTTTCTGCGCGCTTCCTTATACTCCCGATGAGCTTGAAAGCTTTACCCATGTTAACGAAATCAAACGTAATGATATTATAACCGTTACCGTTGACGGAGCGCAGCAGGGCGTCGGCGGCGATATGCCCGGTCAGGCTAACGTAAGGGATAAGTATAAGCAAAAAGCCGGAGTAAAGCAAACTCTTTCATTTTTAATTGAACTGATTTAGTATGAAACGTGTTTTTGCACATATAGGCTTTTCAACGGCAACAGCGCTTATCGTACTGAATATGATAAGCGCTGTCTATGTGCCTTATATTGCTGCCGGGCTTGCGTTAATGCTTTGCGTAAGCCTTGCGCTTAAAAAATACAGACAAGCTGTAACCGTACCGCTGTGTTTAAGCTCGGCGCTGTTCGCTTGCCTGTTGTTTTTGTGCGTTTATTATTCTGCCGTTGAGCCTGCGCTTTCCTTATCGGGTAAAACTGCAGAGCTTACTTTTTGTATTAAAGACCTTCCGCAGTTTGACAGCGGTAAATATATCTATACTGCAAAAGCTACCCGTATCCTTTTAAACGGAGCTCCGCAGTCAGTTAATCTGCGCGTTGTTTCCGATAAGCCCGTTTGTGCGGATGCGTTTCAGCTCGTAAATGCAAAAGCCCGTTTTTATTCAACGGGCAGCAACGCCTTTAATAATTTCGGAAAATGGGGAGACGGTATATATCTCAACGCAAAACTGATTGAATTTTCGGTAACGGATAATGATGTTTTCTGCCCGATGAAATATATTCTGATACTGCGTAATGATATTATAGAATTGCTTGTACGCAATCTCAAAAACAATACGGGCGCTCTTTCCGCCGCGCTTGTAACGGGGGACAGGTACTATCTTTCAAACGACGTAATTACTGCATTCAGGCTTGCCGGCGTTTCACATTTAACAGCGATAAGCGGTTTGCATCTCGGTGTAATTTCGGGCAGCTTTTACTATGTTGCAAAAAGAACGGGCGTACCCGTTAAGCCGCGTAACGCGTTTATAATTGCTCTTGTTATTCTTTATATGGCGCTTGCAGGCTTTTCAGGCTCCGTAACAAGGGCAGGAATAATGTTTATAACCGTATTCAGCGCAGATTTCTTCAAAAGAAAACCCGATACCCTTAATTCTCTCGGCTTTGCGGTATTTATTATCTGTCTTAATCCCTTTGCTGTCGGAGATTCCGGTGCTGTTTTAAGCGTATTGTCGGTATTGTCGCTGATTACTCTTTATCCCTATCTTAAAAATCAGTTCACAAAAGTATTTAATTACCTTAATGACAGGCGTAACCGCAAAACATATCCTTTCAGATATATAATTGCTTATGTTCTTAAAAGCGTATTATTAAGCGTTTCGGTTTTACTGTATACTCTTCCTGCAGTTTTCCTGTTTTTCGGCTATTTTAACGCAACAAGCCTTGTTTCAAATATTCTGCTTATTCCGCTCGGAAGTATAGCCACCGTGCTGTCGCTTTTGTGTTATATTTCATTGAAACTGAAGTTCCTTTGTACCGCTTTTGTTTTAACGGTTTCAGGTGTGGATTCGCTGATTATTATTTTTGTTAAATTCTTTGCAGGCTTTGAGCTTATGAGGTTTTCGCTTACAGGCTGGTTTTCCTTTGTAATCGCCGCAGTGCTTGCTGTTTTTGCCGTAAACTTTATTGTATTTAAAAACAAAACGCTTAAAACAGCTTTTGTAATTACGTTTATTATTCTTGCGTTTTCGCTTGCAATTAACGCATTAACACAATATAATGTTAATATATAAAATAAGGAAGGAGGTTGTGCCGTGGCAGTAATAGGTGAAGCCGAATTAAAACAGCAGCTTAAGACCGGCGACTACGCAGGCGCGTATTTCATTTTCGGCGAAGAAAGCTATCTTAAGGAATTTTATATTTCCAAGCTGAAATCAAAGCTTGTTGACGAAGCCTTTGCCGATTTTAATTTGCATCAGCATGAGGGCAAGGATTCAAGTATTGACGATATTCTTATGGACGCGTCAATGCTGCCAATGATGAGCGAGCGTTCGCTCGTTATCGCGCATGACTATCCTTTTGATAAAACAAGCGATGAAGAAAAGCTTGAGGAATATCTTAAAGACTCTCCTGAAACCTCGGTGCTCGTATTCTGGTATGACAGTATTGAGGTTGATATAAAGCGCGTTAAAAAGTGGGGAAGAATTAGCAAGCTTTTTGAAAAGTACGGTTGCTCCGTTGCTCTTGAAAAGCGTAGCGAGGGCGAGCTTGCAAAGCTTATTATCAACAGCGCAAAGAAGCGCGGCTGTAATATAGACAGAGTTTGCGCCTCATATCTTATCTCCGTAGTAGGTAACGATATTCAGACCATATTCAATGAGCTTGAAAAGATTTGTTCCTTTGTCAGCGAGGGTGATATAACCAGAAAGGAAATTGACGAGCTTGCCGTAAAATCCCTTCAGGCAAGAGTTTACGATTTATCAAAGTTTATCCTTAAAGGTAACGGAGATGGCGCTTACGGCGTTCTTACAGCTCTTTTCGCCCAAAAGGAGGAGGTTATAAGAATCTTTTCCGTCCTCGCCTCGTGCTATGTTGATATGTATAGGGTAAAGTGTGCCCGTCAGGCAGGCATATCCGATTCGGAAATCGCTTCCGTCTTCGGTTATAAGGGCAGGGAATTCCTTATCCGTAACGCCGCAAGGGACGGTTCTTATATGAGTATTGAAGCGTTAAGACAGGCGCTTGACCTTCTGTCAGAAGCTGATGAAAAGCTGAAGTCAACAGGAATTGACGATAAGCTTGTGCTTGAAGAAACGGTTGCCAAGCTTCTTATTATGAGGAACAGATAATGGCTGAAAAGATTAAGCTTACCCCTGCTGTAATTGTTGAGGGAAGGTATGATAAATCAAAGGTGTCCGAAATAGTTGACGCCTTTATAATTGAAACCAACGGCTTTGGTATTTTCAAGGATAAAAAACGCCTTTCTTTTATTAAAGAGCTTGCCCGTGAACGCGGAATAATTATTCTTACCGACAGCGACCACGCCGGCTTTATGATAAGAAACTATATTTCCTCGGGAGTTCCCAAGGAGAATATAATCAATGCTTATATACCCGATATTTACGGTAAGGAAAAGCGCAAATCCGAACCTTCAAAGGAGGGAAAACTCGGCGTTGAGGGTATGAGCAGGGAGGTACTTTTAAAAGCGCTTGAAGCAGCGGGCGTAGCTTTTAAAAACTCTGAAAATCCCGACCCCGTAACCAACTATGATTTGTATGAGCTCGGCCTTTCGGGTAAGCCTGACGCGTCAAAAAAGAAAAAAGCGCTGCTTAAAGCGCTTGATTTACCCGAATTTCTTTCAACAAAATCACTTTTAACATATATCAATTCTTCAATGACAAAAACCGAAT
Organism: Eubacterium sp.; assembly: GCA_017543415.1. Lineage (GTDB taxonomy): Bacteria > Bacillota > Clostridia > Oscillospirales > Acutalibacteraceae > Eubacterium_R. Next base: position 3,815 of record JAFYGD010000127.1, read on the forward strand.
TTATTGAAAAAATCAACGGAGCAGAATAACTGCTCCGTTTTGTTTTAGTCTTTTGCGGGTTTTCCGTATTTTGCATATCCTCCCGAATATCTGTAAAGGCTTGCAAAATACTGCCAGTAGCCGTTTTTACCGTAGTTTCCGGTTTCGCAAAGGTACCACCTGCCGTTCAGCTTAACCTCGCACCAGAAGTGGTTGATAACGGGCTTTCCGTTGCTGTCCATTCGGTAGCCCTCAATTACTCTTGCTTCGTATCCGAGGTAGGTGAGCACAGCAGCGTATGCGCCGTTGTACTGTAGGCACTGACCTTTTTTCTTGTTGAAAATTGCGTCAACGTAGCGCAAATCGCCGTTAACATAATCGTAATCGTATTTTATCTTTTTGTTTATCCATTCAAGTGCGTAATAAGCCATTTCAGCCCTTGAAGGATACTTGCCCTTGTATTTCTTATAGAAAAACGCTTTTATAGTCTTTCTGTCTGCTTTTGTAAGCTTGTAGCTCCAGTCGGTGTAAGGCTTCTTACCCCTTGTGTTGATTACCTTAATCGGTTTAGCCTTCTTTCTTGCAACGCTGTTCATCAGTGTAAACGCGTCATGCGAGTCAAAGTAAACGCAGCTCTCTGACTTTTTACCGTTGATTACCGGGTAAACCTCAAAAGTGTATCCGTAATACTTTGTATCAGCTTTGAGCGTCAGTTTTGTACCGCTAACCGTTTTGGTTTTTGCCTTATAATTCTTTCCGCTTTTAAGATTGTACTTGCGGTACTTTACCTTAAAGCCTGAAACACCGTTAATATCTTTGAATTTCAGAATAACCTTTTTGCGTTTTGTTACGGTCTTTACAACTGAGTTGCTTACAAAGGTATAAGCATCTTTTTCATCGTTTCTGTTAATATAGTACTTTTTCCCGTTAAAACTGAAGTATGGCTTTACAATGTATTCAATGCTGTATACATATTTCGGCAGAGATTTAACCGTAACTTTATAATTGAAGTCGTAATCCGTCTTGCTGCTGTATTTTGAGGTGAGAACGGAATCAACGCACTTTTCAACGGCGCCGTTTACCGAACAGAAAACCTCAAATCCGTCAATAAGATTTTTTGATTCCTTACCTATTGACCAGTTTATAACTGCTTTACCGTCATATGTATCCGTATAAGAATAAATATAATCAAATAAAGGATAAACCTCAACTGTATTTGACGGCTGTGCGTATGTTCTGTCGTAATTGCTTGTTTCATCGTTCCATACATCGTTAAAGCAGGTAACGCGGTAATATAATACTGTTTTTTTTGCAGCGTCAACATAATAATCATATGAACCTCCGCACCAAACCGTTGTTAATTCCGTCCAGGTGATACCGTCGCTGCTCCTTTCAATAAGGGTTCCGTCATATTCTGCACCTTCGGTTTGCCAGCTCAGTTCGTTTGAGCTTTCGTATCTTTCGCTTACTGTAAGAACGGTAGTGCTTTCGGCATAAGCCGTTAAAGGCATTACCGAAACAGCAAGAATTAATGAGAGTATTAAACATATTGCCTTTTTCATATTACCTGATAACCTCAACTTTATTTGTTTGCTCTGTGTTGCAGGGCTTTATGTTTTTATATCCTAAATTATATACGTCTGTAAATCTGAATTCCTGTTCAATTCTTTCAAGTATTTCACCGCCGAGTGCCTTTGCGTCGCTGTATTTAACAAGTACGGGCAATGCGGAGCTCTTTTTTATCTGCGCAAGTAAATCCCTTCCTTTTTCATTAAAAGCAAGAACGCGGATGTATTGCGGCTTTTCGGGAGCTTTTTCAATTCCCAAATACGCCCTCAGAATAATCCGCCTTATCCTTGAATGAGTATAGCGCTTTGTTTTTATCAATTCGTAAAGTTCGTCAAGCGTTGTCGCTGTCTTAACAGCTTCGGCAATTCTGTTTTCAAGCCCTTCGCTTACATCTTCAATCCTTGCAAAATCTTCGGCTTTCATATTTCTTAACTTATAAAGCACAGCACTTTCGCAGTTCGTGATTGAAGATATTTCATTTTCGTC
>JAFYGD010000128.1 GCA_017543415.1 Eubacterium sp.
AAAAGACTTTTATAAATATATACTTAAATTATTAAGGGGGTATATTTATGATTACTAACCATAACATTGTTTTAACCGGCGCTTCAAGCGGAATAGGCTTTGAGGTGCTTAAATTACTTGCAAAGGGCGATGGAAACGTTATTCTTGCGCCCTCGCGTACGGCAACCGAAAAACTCACGGGCTTTGCGGAAAACGTTATTCCCTTTGATGTTGATTTGGGAACAAAGGAAGGCGTTGACGCGGTTTTTGAAAAGGCTGACGAGGTTTTCGGCGGCAAAAAAATAGATTTGTTTTATGCAAACGCAGGCTTTCCCTATTACGAGGCGTTTGAATATACCGACTGGGAAAGAATTGAGCGCATTTTCAGCGTAAACACCGTTTCCCCGATTTACACCTACGCAAAATACCGCGAGCACCTGAACGGCAGGGACGGAAAGCTTGCGTTTACCATAAGCGCTATAGGCAAAATGGCGATGCCCGGCTACGCGCTTTACAGCGCAAGCAAGTTCGGGCTTCAGGGCTTTCAGGAGGCAATAAGAATTGAAAAGGCGAAAAACCTTCAGTTTACCTGCCTTTACCCCGTTGCAACCGACACCAACTTCTTTAAGGTTGCCGCAGACGGTATTCCCTTTGAAAAGCCTTTCCCCGTTCAAAAGCCCGAGGTTGTTGCACGCAAAATGGTTGCGGGCATTGAAAAGGGCAAAAAGAGCGTTTCGCCCTGTTTCCTTTTTGACGTTTCAAAGGTGCTTATGGGCATATGCCCGCCGGTAAGAACCGTTTACTGGAAACTTGAAAACAATAAGCTTACACGCTTTAAGAAAAAGTTAGAGGATATGAAAAAATGAGCTTTGACGTAATGTTTTCACCTATGAAAATAGGTACAATGGAGGTTAAAAACCGCGTTGTTATGACTGCGGCTGAATTCTCTCTCGGCCAGATGAACGGCGAACCTACGGAAAGAATGATTAACTATTTTGAGGAGCGCGCAAAAGGCGGAGTCGGTCTGATTATCCCCGGTATCTGCCGCGTTAACGATATGGCGGCTGCCTCTACCTTTACCCAGCTTTCCATGAGCCGCGACAGCCACATTGAGCCCATGCGCGAAATGGTAAACCGTATTCACAAATACGGAGCAAAGCTCTGTATTCAGCTCCACCACCCGGGAAGGCAGGGCTACTGCAGCTCAATCAACAGCCTTCCGCTGCTTATGCCGATTGAAAAAAGAATACCCAAAATCACGGGCGTTCTTTTCAAGGCTACGCCGCTGCTCCTCGGTATGGAGCAGAAGAAAATCTGTATGAGCCAGCAGGCTCCGTCAAAATGCGAGCTTTCGGCTCACGGCGCAATGCGTATTCACGCAATGAGCAAACATGAGGTACAGAAGCTGCGCGACGATTTCATTGCCGCCGCGGTACGCTGTAAAAAGGCGGGGGTTGACGCGGTTGAGCTTCACTCCACCCACGGCTATATCCTTCATCAGTTCCTTTCCCCCAACACCAACCGGAGGACGGACGAATACGGCGGCTCGTTTGATAACCGCTTAAGATTTATAACCGAAATTATAAACGGTATCAAGGAGCAGTGCGGTAAGGATTATCCGCTGATTGTACGCCTTACCGTTGACGAGTTTTACGATAAAATAGGTATGCCCGAAAAGGGCTATCACCTTGAAACGGGAATTGAAATAGCAAAACGCCTTGAAGCGCTCGGCGTTGACGCAATCAACGTTTCTTCGGCGTGCTACGATACTTATAACTACTGGCTTGAGCCGACCTCGTTTGAGCCGGGCTGGAGAGCTTACCTTGCAAAGGCGGTTAAAGAGGCTGTTAACATCCCCGTTATTGCCGCAAACTTTATCCGCTCCCCCGAACAGGCTGAAAGGCAGCTTGAGGAGGGATATCAGGACTTCGTAGGCTCCGCGCGTAACTTTATCTGCGACCCCTACTGGGCAAAAAAGGCACAGGAGGGACACCCTGAAAAAATCAGGCGCTGCATAGGCTGCCTTCACTGCATTAAATCCTTTATCAACAACGCCGCAACAAAGGGAACTCCCGGCGAATGCGCGCTCAACCCCGCAGTAGGTATTGAAAAGGAATACGCATCTATGCAGAAAACAGGCAGCGGCGCCGCCGTTGCGGTAATCGGCGCGGGTCCCGCAGGTCTTACCGCCGCAATTACTCTTGCGCGCCGCGGCTTTGCGCCCGTTATCTTTGAAAAGGAAAGCGAAGCAGGCGGCCAGGTAAATATTGCCGCGGCAGGTCCGTTCAAGGATAAGCTGCACTGGGCGGTTGAGGACTTGCAGCGGGAGGCTGAAGAGCTCGGCGTTGAAATCAGGCTCAACACCGAAGCCACCGCGGATATGCTTAAAGAGCTTAACCCCGCCGCGGTTGTTCTTGCAACCGGCGGTACTCCCGTAAGGCCGCAGAGCATTGAGGGCATCAACGGCGAAAACGTTGTTACCGCGCCCGAAATACTGCTCGGCAAAAAGGTAATTGAAAACAGCCGCGTTGTTGTTGTAGGCTCCGGCCTGACGGGGCTTGAAACAACCGAAAAGCTCAACGAGCTCGGCAACAAAGTTACGGTTATTGAAATGGCAGATAAAATTGCAGGCGCAGCGTGGTTCCAGTTTGTTGACGACAGCTTAAGCAGGATTAAGCCTTACAGAACAGAATTTATGCTTTCAACAAAGCTGCTTTCGGTTGATTCAGACGGCGTTACCGTTGAAAACAAAAAGGGCGGCAAGGAAAAGCTTACCGCCGATTTGGTTGTACTTTCAATGGGCGTTCGCCCGAACAACGCGCTGCTTAAAGAGCTTGAAGGCGCGGGCATAAAATGCGTTGCAGTCGGCGACGCCGACAGGGGCGGAACAATAGGAAACGCAACGCAAAGCGCGTTCCATACCGCTATGAGTATTTAATATGACCAAAGAACAGTATAAACAGATTGAAAATTATATGCTGTCCTGTATGAAGGACAGCGCGCACGACAGAGAGCACGTATACCGCGTGCTTTTTGTTGCGCTTGATATTGCGCAGACGGAAAAGGCAGATACCGACGTTTTAATCGCCGCCTGCCTTTTGCACGATATAGCGCGCAGGGAGCAAAACGAAAACCCCTCGCTCTGTCACGCAGAGTTAGGGGCTGAAAAAGCGAGGTGCTTTCTTATTGAAAACGGATGGGACGCCGCTTTTGCAGACAGCGTTGCCCGCTGCATAAATACACACCGCTTCCGCGCAAATAATCCGCCCGAAAGCATTGAGGCAAAAATTCTTTTTGACGCAGATAAAATTGACGTTTGCGGAACGCTCGGTATTGCAAGAACTCTTGTATATAACGGCGCTCACGGCGAGCCGCTTTACACGCTTGATAAAAACGCCATGCCCTCGGACGGCGCGGCTGATACGGAGCCTTCCTTTTTTCAGGAGTACAAATTCAAGCTTGAAAAGGTCTACGGCAAGCTGATAACAAACCGCGGCAGGGAAATAGCAGAGGAAAGGCGCAGAACCGCCGAAGCCTTTTATAACGATATGCTGCGCGAAACCCGCGAGCCTTACAAAAAAGGCAGGGAATTACTGGACAGTATAATATGACGGCTAACAAAAAAGCACTCTCGGCTGAGAGTGCTTTTTAATTGTGTTAGTCTTTAAGCTCGTCAAGGCTTCTGCCGGGAGCGCCGTGACATTTCTTATACTTCTTGCCGCTGCCGCAGGGACACGGGTCGTTAGGACCGATTTTCTTTTCCTTACGGATTGTAACCTGCTTTGCGTTGCTGTCGGTTTCGCTTGAAGAGGTTGAAGTAACTCTTGCAACTGCTCTTCTCTGAACGTCAGCTCTGTGCCTCGGCATAAGGGTAAGCATATCCTTGGCTGTATCCTCACGAATCATGCTTGTCATTTCTTCAAACATTTCGCCGCTTTCCATACGGTAAGCAACTACCGGGTCACGCTGAGCGTAGGAACGAAGGTGAATACCCCTCTTTAAGTCGTCCATAGCGTCAATGTGGTCCATCCAGTAGGTATCAACGTTACGAAGAAGAACCATTCTTTCAAATTCGCCGAACATATCGTCGCCGAGAACCTCGCGCTTTGCTGCGATTCTTTCAGCAGCTCTTGACTGAAGAAGCTCGGTTGCGTCTGCAACGGTAAGGTCCTCAATATCCCTGAAGTCCTCGTCGGAAGCGATGTTCCACTCCTTGTACTTTTCGCGGAGACCTTCAACGTTCCAGTCGTCCTTATTGTCGCCGTTGAAGTAGAAGGCAACTGTATCGGAAATGTTCTGGTCAATCATCTTGTTGATGGTTTCGTTAAGGTCAAGTCCGTCAAGAACCTGGTCACGCTGCTTGTAGATAAGCTCTCTCTGACGGTTCATAACGTCGTCGTACTGAAGGGTGTTCTTACGGATTTCGAAGTTCTTGCCCTCAACCTTCTTCTGTGAGCTTTCAATGGTCTTGGAGATAAGCTTGTTTTCAATCGGGGTATCCTCGTCCTCGGTGAGCTTTGCCATCATAAGCTGCATTCTGTCACCGCCGAAGAGACGCATAAGGTCGTCTTCGCAGGAGAGGTAGAACTGGCTTGCGCCGGGGTCACCCTGACGGCCCGAACGTCCGCGCAGCTGGTTATCAATACGTCTTGCGTCGTGTCTTTCGGTACCGAGGATGAAAAGACCGCCTGCTTCGCGTACCTTATCCGCCTCGTCAGCAATTTCTTCCTTGAACTTCTTTTCAAGCTCAATGAAGGTTCTTCTTGCTTCAAGGATTTCCTCATCGTCTGTTTCTGCAAAGCCCGTAGCCTCACGAATCTGGTAGTTCGTGAATTTCATTTTCTTCATCTGGGCCTTTGCAAGGAATTCAGCGTTACCGCCGAGCATAATATCGGTACCACGGCCCGCCATGTTGGTTGAAATGGTAACCTGGCCGTACTTACCTGCCTGTGCAACGATTTCAGCTTCCTTTTCGTGGTTCTTTGCGTTAAGAACGTTGTGGGGGATGCCCTCTTTCTTAAGGAGCTTTGAAAGATGCTCTGACTTTTCAATGCTGATTGTACCTACGAGTACGGGCTGACCCTTTTCGTGGCACTCTTTAATCTGCTTGATTACGTTGTGGTACTTACCCTTTTCGGTCTGGAAAATAACGTCCGGCTTGTCGTCACGGATAAGCGGCTTGTTGGTGGGAATTTCAACAACGTCAAGCTTATAGATTTCGTCAAATTCGCGCGCTTCCGTTGCAGCGGTACCGGTCATACCGGAAAGCTTTTTGTAAAGACGGAAGTAGTTCTGGAAGGTGATGGTTGCAAGAGTTTTGCTCTCGTGCTCAACCTTAACGCCTTCTTTTGCTTCAAGAGCCTGGTGGAGACCTTCGTTATAACGTCTGCCCTCCATAATACGGCCCGTGAATTCGTCAACGATTTTAACCTGACCGTCTTTTACAACGTAGTCGATATCTCTTGTCATTACGCCGTGAGCCTTGATAGCC
>JAFYGD010000129.1 GCA_017543415.1 Eubacterium sp.
AACCGCTCGGGCGAGGACTTTTCGTTTTCATTTGCATTAGAAAGGAAGTGAAGCCGTGGGCATATTCAGCAAAAAGAAAGAGCCTGCGCCGCCTGAAAACAGCGTTGCCGTACAAACGGGGAACGCCGCCTTTCACCCCTTTGGCGCCCTTTCGGGCTTTGCGCCAGCTTTGAGCGTTGATTACAGGGCGCAATATAAAAGCCTATCTTCCTTACGGTTACAGCGCAGCCGCGCCCGTCGGCACGGAGGTGCTTCTGCTTCCCGCCGCGGATTCAACAGTTGCGCTCGGTGCAAGATGCGTTACCGAAGGTCTTGAAGCGGGAGAGATTAAAATATGCTCAAAGGGAGGAGCCTCGGTTTTGCTGAAAAATGACGGAACGATTGTACTTAACAACCGTCTTGTTATTGATGAAGGAGGTAATATTCACAATGGTCAGTAAGCTTGTAAACGGCGATTATTCGCTTGAAAACGGACAGCCCCTGACGGTAACTTACCTTGAAGAACTTTTGCAAAACGCATTCGTTGCCGTAAACACAAGGAGAAGAAGGTTTTATCCCAACAAAAGCTTCGGCAGTTACATAAAGGAAACGGCAGCCCTGCCGCTTGAGGAATACGCCTTTGCCTTTGCTTCACAGGCGACTGACGGAATTGACGGCGTTTATGTAAAAAGCGCGGAGCAGTTAAGCGGCGGAGTTAAAATAAAGCTGCTTTTGAACGATACCGAAGGAGAGGTGGTAATTGCTCTTGAAGATAACGTATGAAAAAATAATTGACAGTATGAAGGCGGCGTTTTTTGAGCGCTGCGGAGAAAAGGCGGAAGCCTTTTCGGATACCTCTGCAAGGCTTGAAGCCGCGGCAAGCGAGCTGTATTCGCTTGCTTGCAGGGGAGACTATATTTTAAACCAGGCTTTTCCGCAGACTGCAAACGGAGAATACCTTGATTTTCACGCGCAGCTACGGGATATAACGCGCAAGGAAAAGTCCTTTGCTTTGGGAACGCTTACCTTTTTCGTAAATGAAGCGGCAACGGGTGATATTACCGTTGCGCAGGGAACAGTCTGTTCAAAGGCGGGAAAGCCGTTTGTTCAGTTTGAAACAACCGAAAGCGCAGTTCTTCCGGCGGGTGAAACTCAAGTCAGCGTTGCCGCAAGGGCGCTTGACGGAGGCTGGGAGTACAACGCAAAGGCGGGAGAGGTTACCGTTATGGTAAACGCGCCTTCGGGTATTGACGGAGTAACTAATTCCGAAGCGTTTACGGGCGGCTCGGATATTGAAACGGATGAAGCGCTCAGAAAGCGTATTCTTGCTTCTTACAGCATGCCGCAGTCAGGTTTTTCGCTTGAAACCATACGGACCGCGCTTTTGAAAAAAGACTTTCTTCTTGACTGCAGAGTTACCTGCACAAACGGCAGTCTTAAAGTGCTTGTAAAGCTTAAGGCGGGAACGGACTTTAACGCTGCGGAAAGTGAAATCATTGACGATTTGGCAGCGGCGTTTCTTACGGATTGCAGCGTAACCGTTGCCGAGGCTCAGCCTCAAACCTATTCGCTGAACATTGAAATAAACGCTTCAAAGGACGACGAAGGAATTGCCGAAAGAGTAAGCGGCGCGGTTGCAGAATACGTTGCCTCGCTCGGAATTGAAGAGCCGCTTTACCTTAACCGCGTTGCGTATCTTGTTTCCGTAATTGACGGGGTAAAGTACTGCGAGGTTTCTTCACCCGAAGCGGAAACGGGCTATGTAATCTGCCCTGCGGATTCATATCTGACTCCCGAAGAAATAACGGTGAACACTTATGAACAGCATATATGAAAGACTTAAATCGCTGTTTGAAATAACGGGGCTTGACGTAACGCGCGGCACATATGCCGAAGCGGAGGCTTATGCGCTTTCGGTAGGTGTTCAGCTTGTAAAAAGCAGGCTTGACACCGTAAAAAGGGAGGTTTTCTTTTTAATGTACCCCGAAACCGACAGCCTTGACTGCTGGGCGCATATGCTTTCGCTCAACAGCGAAAAAATTGAATTGCAGGAATTGAGGGAACTGCTTGCAATAAGACTTGCGGAAAATTTCGGCGATGCTCAGCTGAACAGCGTTCTTGAGCTTCAGAGCCTTGCGCTCGGCGGATTTATGCTGACTCCGTCAGGCGATACAATTACCGTAAGCGGCGTTGATTCAACAAATATCTTCCAGCTCGGAAGGTATCTTTGCGGAACAACGTATTTCGGCATGAAGGCGGTGCTTGAAGGCAACGGGCTTACCTTCCGTCAGTGGGATTCGCTTAATAAAAGCTTCAATTTTCTTGACAGCCTTCGCCTTCCGTTCAGTTGTATTGACACCCTCAGCTATGATTTGTTTTAAGGAGGATATTTTATGAGCAGTTCGGCAAAAACGCCGTATCTCGGCCTTAATAAATGGGTCAGCAGCGATATTCCCCAAAGAGAGGATTTTGTTGTTGATAACGTTATTCTTGAAAACGCAATCAGCGTTCACCATCAGGATACAACTCACCATATTACAAGCGCCGAAAGAACAAAATGGAACAACGCGTACTCAATTACAACCTATACGGGCAACGGCGCTTCCTCAAGGGCGGTTACTCTCAACGGCGCAGCCAACCCCGTGTGGGGAATCGTTTTCGCCGCAGGCAAAACTCCCGACGTTACGGATTTTTCAAACACGGCGGATTATAACTATTTCGGCATAGTTTCGGCAAACGGCTCAACATCGGGGCTGTCGCTCAGCGGCAATACCCTGACTGTTTCTCAGTCGCCGACAGCAGTTCACGGTAAAGAGTACCGCAGCTATAATGAGGTCAGCGTAACGTATGTCTGTATAACGTTTGCGTAAAAAATACTTTACATCAAGGACTTAAAGTAATATAATATCGGGTAGTTAAAACTACCCGATATTTTTTTGAGGAGATAACAAACTATGGCGGTATTCAAATCATTTAATGCGTTCAGACCTAATGAGGAGTGCGCTTCGCTTATTCCGGCGCTTCCCTATGACGTTATGAACAGCGAGGAAGCAAGGGAAATGGTTAAGGGCAACCCCTATTCCTTTCTTCACGTTGACAAGGCGGAAATTGACCTTGCGCCCGATGTTGACCACTATTCAAAACAGGTTTACGAAAAAGCGAGGGAAAACCTTTTATCCCTTGAAAAACGCGGCGCGCTTATCCGTGACGAAAAACCCTGTCTTTACATTTACCGTCAGGTAATGAACGGCAGGTCGCAGACCGGTCTTGTAGGCTGCGCCTCAATTGACGATTACCTTAACAACGTAATCAAAAAGCATGAGCACACCCTTGCAAAAAAGGAGCAGGACAGAATAAACCACGTTGATTACTGCGATGCAAATACGGGCCCGATTTTCCTTACCTACAGGGAAAACAAGGAGATAAGCAATATTATCAACGGCTGGCTGCGTTCACATGAGCATATTTACGATTTCAGCAAAAACTATATTCAGCATACCGTATGGCTTATTGACGACGATGAGGTTATTTCAGAGCTTGAAAGGCTTTTCGGCGGGGTAGAATCGCTCTATATTGCCGACGGTCATCACCGCTGCGCCTCCGCCGTAAGGGTAGGCAAAATGAGAAGAGAGGCAAACCCGAACTATAACGGAACGGAGGAGTTTAATTTCTTCCTTGCAATCGCTTATCCCGATTCAGAGCTTGAGATTATGGATTATAACCGCGTTGTTAAGGATTTGAACGGCTATTCCTTTGACGGCTTTGTTAAAAAGCTTAAGGAAAAGTTCACCGTTGAGGAGCTGCCGAAGGCTCAGTCGCCCGAAAAGAAGCACAGCTTTTCAATGTTCTATGCGGGCAAGTGGTATCTTCTTACCGCAAGAAAGGGTATATTCAATGAAAACAACCCCGTTGAACAGCTTGACGTTTCAATTCTTCAGAACAACGTTCTTAAGCCACTGCTCGGTATTGAGAACCCCAAAACGAGCGACAGAATTGATTTCATCGGCGGAATAAGAGGACTCAAAGAGCTTGAACGCAGGGCTAACGAGGATATGACCCTCGCTTTTGCCATGTATCCTACCACGATAGACGATTTAATGTCTATTGCCGACGCGGGCGAAATTATGCCTCCGAAATCGACTTGGTTTGAGCCAAAGCCCCTATCGGGAATATTTATTCACCATTTATCGTAAAAAAATAACCTCAGACAAGTCGTCTGAGGTTTTGTTTTTTATTTGATTGTTTTAACCTCTTCAAAGGTGTCGATAATATCCTGCTCGGGTTTGGGAGTTACAAGTGAAACGATTACGTTAACAGCAAGACCAATCAGGAAAGCGGGGAGAAGCTCGTAAATGTCAAGTATTCCGCCGAGCGGTCTGATACCGAACTTCCATACGAAAATCATAATTCCGCCCGCAAGCATACCTGCGATAGCGCCGTATTTGTTGGAACGCTTCCAGAAAAGCGAAAGCAGCATTACGGGACCGAAGGCAGCGCCGAAGCCCGCCCAGGCAAAGGATACGATTTTAAATACGCTTGAGGTGCTGTCCCACGCAAGAACAACGCCGATAATTGAAATAACTATAAGCGTAACGCGCGCAACAACCATCTGTGAGGTTTCGGAAAGCTTGAGTTTGAAAACTCCGCCGAGTATGTTTTCGCTCATTGAGGAGGAAGCCGCAAGCAGCTGGCTGTCCGCTGTTGACATTGTGCTTGCAAGAATACCTGCAAGAATAACGCCTGCAATAAGTGCAAAAATCATACCCTTCTGGGAAAGAAGGTTTGCTATCTGAACAATAATTGTTTCGCTGTCCTCAAGAGCGCCGAGCGCACCGCGGTTGACCATGCCGAGACCTACGATACCTATAAGAACCGCAACGCCCATTGAAATTACAACCCAGACGGAAGCAACGCGGCGTGAAAGTGCAATCTTCTTCGGGTCCTCAATAGCCATAAATCTTAAAAGAATATGGGGCATACCGAAGTAGCCGAGTCCCCACGCAAGAGTAGAAGCAATAGTCAGCGCGCCGTACGGAGAGGCGGTGTTCGTTGCAGCGTCGTGCGTTTCAAACATAGTAAGATAGCCCGAAAGGCTCTGTGCGTTCTGAATAACGCTGCCCATTCCGCCTGCCTGCGCAACGCCGAAGCCAAGCACAACAACAAGCGCAATGCTCATAATTATTGACTGAATAAAGTCCGTTGTTGAAGCGGCGTTAAATCCGCCCATTGAGGTGTAGCCTACAATAATAATTGCGGAAACTACCATTGCAAGGTGATAGTCAATTCCGAACAGCGTTCCGAAAAGCTTGCCGCACGCAGCAAAGCCCGAAGCGGTGTAGGGAACGAAGAATACAATAATAACAAGCGCCGCAACAGCCATTAAAACCTTGCTCTTGTCCTTGTACCTGATTGCAAAGTAATCGGGTATGGTAATAGCGCCTATTTTAGCCGAATAGTTGCGCAGCTTTTTTGCAACAATAAGCCAGTTGAGGTACGTGCCTGCCGCAAGGCCGATAGCCGTCCAGCCCGCGTCTGCAATACCGCAAAGGTAAGCAACGCCGGGAAGTCCCATAAGCAGCCAGCTGCTCATATCGGAAGCCTCTGCGCTCATTGCCGTAACGAGCGGACCGAGCTTGCGCCCACCGAGGTAAAAGTCGCCTACGTTTTTGGTTCTGCGCGAAAAAATAAAGCCGATAAGCACAACAACCGCAAGGTAAACAACAATGGAAATCATTATTCCTATTTGTGCTTTAGTCATAGTTTTTCCTCCTGTTTTCAAATGAATATTTAAAGTATAACAGATTTAGCGCTTTAATGCAATAAATTTTTTATTTTTTATACTTGCGTGAGTTAATACCGCTAATCTTCAAACTTATTTGTTAAAAAATTGTCATAGTCGCTTAAAGATTTTGTATAATATGTAAAATTTATATTTTTTTCTTGATTATTGAATTTAAACAGTATAGAATATTAGTGCAATAAAGCAATTTATAATAATTTTAACGGAGGTAGATTCCAATGGTAAAAGTTGCTATTAACGGTTTCGGCCGTATCGGTCGTCTTGCTTTCCGCCAGATGTTTGAGGCAGAGGGCTATGAGGTAGTTGCAATCAACGACCTTACAGACCCCAAAATGCTTGCTCATCTTCTTAAGTACGATACTGCACAGAGAGGTTATGCAGGCGTTATCGGCGAAAACAAGCACACAGTTGAAGCTACTGATAATTCAATTATCGTAGACGGTAAGGAAATCACTATTTATGCAAAGCCCAATGCTGCAGAGCTTCCCTGGGGCGAGCTTGATGTTGACGTTGTTCTTGAGTGCACAGGTTTCTATTGCTCAAAGGAAAAGTCAATG
>JAFYGD010000130.1 GCA_017543415.1 Eubacterium sp.
GTATTGAATTATGCTTTTCAATAATTTATAATAGTAGAAAGGCGGTGAAATTATGAAACTTGCAGTTATCGGAGGCGGCGGAGTCCGTTCAATGTTCCTTGCAAAAAGCATTGCCCGGAAGGCAAAGGATTTAAACATAACGACTCTTGTTTTCATGGATAACAATGAGGAAAAGCTTAATATTTACGGAAAAATGGCAAAGCATGTTGCAAATCTTCTCTGCCCGGGGCTCGAATTCATACTGACAACAAACGCAAAGGATGCAGTGATAAACGCGGATTATGTTATAACAACCATCCGCGAAGGCGGAGACCTAATGCGCGTTAAGGACGAAAGAATTGCCCTTAACCACGGCGTGCTCGGTCAGGAAACAACCGGCGCAGCGGGGCTGTCCTTTGCAATGCGCAGCGTTAACGCTCTTAAGGAATACTGTGAACTGATTAAGCGTTACTCCAAACCGGGATGCAAGGTATTCAATTTCACAAACCCCGCAGGAGTTGTAAGCCAGACGCTCCGCGATATGGGATATGATTTCACATACGGTATTTGCGACGCACCTTCGGGAATGCTCAGAAGCTTTGCCCTGCTGTATAATCAAGACGAGAACGCGGCAAAGGGCGAAATTTACGGTCTCAACCATTTAAGCTATTTTACTTCCGTTACAATAAACGGCAAGGAAATGCTTGATGAAATCATTGATAATGACGAAGCGTATAAAAAGACGGACCTTCGGTATTTTGAAAAGGAGCTTTTAAAGGAAAGAAGAGCCATTTTCAACGAATATCTATATTACTTCTATTACCGTGAAAAAGCAGTTGCCAATATACTTAAAGCAGCTCAGACGCGCGGCGAACAGATAGCTCAAATCAATGAAGCAATGACAGAAAAGCTCAAAGGCGTTGACATTGATAACGACTTTGAAAAAGCGCTCGGAATTTTCGATTATTACTACGGACTGCGCGAAAACAATTATATGGCAAGCGAAACCGGCGTGAAACGCGAAAACGAATGGCACTTTGATATTTTTGAAAAAGACAGCGGCGGCTATGCGGGCGTTGCCCTTAAGTTCATTGAAATAATCAATAGCGGCAAAAAAGACAGTATGATTATCTGCACTGCGAATAACGGCGCGATTGAAGGACTTCTTGACAGCGACATTGTTGAAATCACATGCGATATTACCAAAGACGGCGTAACGCCCCATAAAGTCAGAAATCAGGACGAGCAATGCCTTGAACTGATAAGAAGGGTTAAGATATATGAACGCCTTGCTTCAAAAGCAATCCGAGAAAAAAGCGTTCAGGCAGCCGTAGAAGCGCTCACGCTGCACCCGCTTGTAAACTCTTACTCCCTTGCAAAAACGCTTGTAAACGAGTATCTTGAGCTCAATAAGGATTACACACCAGACTGGAGTTAATATGTCATTTATTACAGGAGCAGGCTCAACTAACGTTGACCTTTTATTCAGCAATATGCCCAAGCTTCCCCAGCTCGGCGAGGAGGTTTTTTCAGAGAACTTTGACGTTAAGCTCGGCGGAGGTATTCCCGCAACGCTTATCAACCTTTCAAGGCTCGGAATCAGAACGAAGCTTATAACCCAGCTCGGTAACGATATGTTTTCTTCCTTTGCAAAAGCTGAATTTGAAAAAGCCGGCGCACAGTACGTAAACGTTGCGAAATCAAAAAACATCCCGCTAACGGTTACTTCAGCCGTAATTCTTCCTCAGGACAGAACGTTTTTCAGCTACAGCGGCTATGACGAACCTGACGAAAAAATGAAAGAAACCTTATATAACGTTTCAAAAGGCGCAAAAATCGCCCTGATGCAGACAGACGGATATTATGACGTATATAAAAAGCTGAAGGAAGAAGGAACTTTACTTGTTCTTGACACAGGATGGGACGACAGCATGAGCCTAGAAAAATTCAGCGATTATCTTGAAATTGCCGACTACTATACCCCGAACCGCAAGGAAGCGCTTAAAATAACAAACAAAGCAACTCCGGAGGAAGCTACAGAGGTATTAAGCAGATACTTTGATAAAGTAATAGTGAAACTTGACAAGGACGGCTGTTTAGGGCTTGAAAACGGAAAATTGTTTACCGTTCCCGGTATTGACAGCTTCCGACACGTTGACTCTACGGGCGCCGGAGACGCGTTTCTTGCAGGCTTTTGCTACGGACTGTTTTACGGATATTCATTTTACGACTGTATTCTTTTCGGCAACATAACGGGCGGTAAAGCTGTAACCGAGGTCGGGGCGTTAAGCGCGTATGTTACCGAAAAAGAACTGCTTGAAACGGCAAATAAAAAAGCACTCTGACGAGTGCGTTTTATTATTTAATTGTAACTTTGTATGAGCCGTAAATCCATGAGGAAGAATCGGAAACCGTAAACTCAACAGGATAGGTATTTTCATTATTCTTTTCGGAAATATCCGCCTGCATCTTAACGTTATCTGCGGTAATATCAGTTCCTTTTCTTGTAATTATTACCAAGGTTGACTTGTTAATGCTTTTAACCTTTTCGCTGCCGTTACCGCCGGTAATCTTAATATTGTCGGTATTTACGGCAATAACCTTCTTTTCAAATTCATCGGGAATATTTACAACAACCGTTACGCTCTTTATTGCTTTATTAAGGGAGGTAAAGCCCTGCGCATTTGAAATGTCAAATTCAAAAACGTTTCTGCCTATATTCAGCTCGCTGAAATCAATTGAACCCACAACTGCTGATTTTACGTCTGCGTTTTCAAGAACGCCCGCTTCAATGTTTCTTACCGAATATGAAACGCTGTAATCCTTAGAGCTTATTCCCTTAGGTGTATTTTCAATATCAACGGAAACAGGAAGAGTAGCTTCCTTCAGAACAGGCAGCGTAACGGAAACAGAACTTAACGCAGCCGAGCTGTCTGTCTTTGAGGTAAACTTAAGAAAACTCCGCTCAACACCGCTGCCGTTGACGTTAAGCGTCAGCTCCTCGCTATATGACTCTGTAACCGAATTATCCTTCGGGAAATCAATGTCTGCGCTTATACTGTCAATTTTGTCAACATATGTTGTAGGCCCTGAAACAACAACCTTGTCTTCGCTCAAAGACGGGGTTCCGAAAATATAACCGTCTGCAACTGCGTCCTCGTTATATTTCAGCTCAATATCAAAGGTTTTTGTTTCCTCTACGTCAAAATATGCGTCAACGCTTGAAGGATAGGTGCTGACTATCTGGAAATCCTTTGTCTTTGACTTGTTTGTAACAAGAATGGGAATAGTCTGCTCCCCTGCTCTGTTAACGTTGCTCGTATCAAATTTAATGTTGAGGTCGCTTTCCGAAACCTGGCCGATTATATACTTTGCTCCGCTGAGCGTAACGTTAATTGTTACTGTGTCCTTTAAAGTATAGTAATTCATACCAACCTGTTTTGAAAGCTGGTCGGAAAGAGAAATCGGAACGTCAACCTTAATAGTCCTCGATTCGTCCGTACCTATATTTAAAGAAGTTATGGTCCATATAATTACTGCAAGGATAAGAACAACAATAACCAGGGATTTATCATTGCTTATAATTTTTCTTAAAGAAAATCTGTTATTACTTTTCATCGTTATTCAACCTCCTTGCAAATTTTTTAACAAAGGAAGCGTTTTCAACTGAAGATAACGGAATAAACTTACCTATAAGAATATCGCGCAGAACGCCGCTTGAAACGTTTTGGTTTAATGTTCCGTTTTCAGCTACGCTGATATAACCCGTTTCCTCACTTACAACCACAACAACAGCGTCACTTACCTGGGTAATTCCGATAGCGGCTCTGTGCCTTGTACCGAGAGAAGATGAAATATCGTTATCGCGCGTAAGCGGAAGTATACAGCCCGCCGCATATGCCTTTGCATCGCGGATTATCATTGCGCCGTCATGCATCGGAGCCTTCGGGAAGAAAACGTTTTCAATAAGCTCTTTTGTAACCTTTGCGTTGATAACGGTTCCCGTTTCAATTACATCTCCGAGAAGCGTTTCCTTTTCAAAAACGATAAGCGCTCCGATTTTATTATCGGACATTTCAACGCACGCTTTTGTTACATAGTCAATACACTTATTGATTTCGTTAATTTCAACTCCCTTGCCGGAGTTAAGAATCTGCATAAAAGAATTCCTTGCGGCGCCTTTACCCATTTCTTCAAGTATATTACGCAGTTCGGGCGCAAATATAATTACGAGAAGAACAAGAATATTTGCAAAAACAGACCGTAGAATATAACTTGAAGCGCTCATACCAAAGAACGTTACAACAAGATACAGCGCAGCAAATAAGATGATACCTCTTATCAGCATCATTGCGCGAGTATCTCTTATAATTCTTAAAATCACATAAAGCATGAATGCAACAAACAGGATGTCAACAGCGTCAATTATTTTAAACGTGCTGAAAAGCCCGTGAACCTGATTGAAGAAATCAATAACAGAATTCCACAGGTTTTTGACGTACCTGAAGCGCAATGCCAGTTCAATTAACTGAAAAGGAAGCATTTGTTATCCCAACCTATAATTTATTATCAATATTATAATATCATATATTTTTAATAAAATAAAGTAATTTCACAACTTTTTTACAACATTAATAAAACAGTCATATTCTTTATTTGTACTGAAACGTACATAATATATAAACGCCCCTTTCCCTTTATTAAGGAAAAAGGCGCTCTTTTTATTCTTCAATCTGTTCAATTACAATATCGTCGCCTTCGCTGACAACCGTGCCTTCAGTTTCAACATCGGAAACGGAATCAACAGCCTGCTTAACCTCTTTGGCTATTGAACGCACCTCAAAGTAAGCAATCAAATCAAGAACGGAGTAAATTATAAGTCCTACGCCGATAATTCTTACAAGCGTTTCGCTTAATGCAGCGGCATTTAGTATTGCAATAACACCGAAAACGATTGTTGCTACTGACATAAACAGCGTTATCCAGCCGAAAACGATGCTTCTTGAAATAACCTTTAGGCCTGTTACAAGGTTAACAACGCCGGCGCAGATTATAAATATTCCAATTACTGCAACTATAAACGATATAACCTGTTTGTATCGCAGGCAGACTACAATGCCTATAATACCGAGAATTATTCCCATAACAAGCGAAAAGGTTGAGGTCTTATCAAGAAAATAGCCGATTATTCCCGCAACGCTTAAACCGATTAACGCAATTCCTACAGACAGCGAAACGTATTTAATACACTGTTCGGGATAAGAAATAAAAAGAATACCCGAAATAAAGCCTATTATCACAGTTGCAAGCGACAGCCTTTTAATCTGTTGTAAAATCTTCATATTATCACCTATAAATTCAGGCGGGCAAAAGCCCGCCTTAAATCAATTATTCTTCGTTCTGAGAATCTTCAATTACCTTCTGGGTAACGTTTTCGGGGCATCTTTCATATCTTGCAAATTCAGTAGTGAAAGAGCCTCTGCCCTGTGTAATCTGGCGCATTGAGGTTGAGAAGGTAGTCATTTCTCCCTGAGGAACCTCTGCAACAATTTCCTGCATACCGTCACCAATCGGGTTCATGCCGAGCACTCTGCCGCGGCGCTTGTTGATATCGCCGATAACGTCGCCCATTGCGTCGTCGTTTACGATTGCGTTAAGAGTAACGATAGGTTCAAGAAGAGCGGGACCTGCCTGAGGAATACCGTTCTTGAATGCGATGGAAGCAGCAGTTTTGAACGCCATTTCGCTTGAGTCAACCGGATGATAGGAGCCGTCGAAGAGAGTAGCCTTAACGCCAACCATCGGATAACCTGCAAGAACGCCCTTTTCCATAGCTTCCTTGAGTCCCTTTTCAACTGCCGGGAAGTAGTTCTTCGGTACGGAACCGCCTACAACGCGCTCTGCGAATACAAGCTCGTCGCTGTCACAGGGTTCAAATTCAATCCAAACGTCACCGAACTGACCGTGACCGCCTGACTGCTTCTTATGTCTGCCCTGTACTTCGACCTTCTTGGAGATGGTTTCTCTGTAAGCAACACGGGGCTGAATAAGGTTAGCGGTAACCTTATACTTA
>JAFYGD010000012.1 GCA_017543415.1 Eubacterium sp.
CAAGCTTTCCACAGGGAGTATACTGCGCCATTAGGGAAACGAACCTGTTTTTATAATCCCCTTTAAGATATTCAAGAATTTCAAGGGAGGAATTTGTATTTGACGGAAGAACTAAATGGCGGATAATTATACCCTTTTTCATCATGCCGTTTTCAAATTTATCTTCGGGAATTTGCCTTGCCATTTCCGCAAGCGCGGCTTTAGCAACTTCGGGATAATCCACGGCAGAGCTGTAACGCTTTGCTTTTTCGGGGCGGATATACTTAAAATCCGTAAGGTAAACATCAACAAGCCCTTCAAGCTTTTTAAGCGTTTCAACGCTTTCATAGCCGGAGGTGTTATACACAACGGGAACGCAGGGCTTATGTTTTTTTAACAGCGCTGCAAGCCTTTCGGCATAATGGGTGGGATTTACAAGATTTATGTTTTCCGCGCCCTGTAAAACAAGGCTGTCAAAGATTTCAAGCAGCTTTCCATCGCTGATTTCCCTTCCCTTGTTTTCCCTGCTGATTTCGTAATTCTGGCAGTAAACGCATTTTAAATTGCATCCGCTGAAAAACACGGTGCCGCTGCCGTTTTTACCGCTGATACAGGGCTCCTCCCAGAAATGGAGGGCGGCGCGCGCAACACGAAAAGCGCCCGGGCTTTTACAAAAGCCGAGCGCAGAGTCTCTTTCAATATTGCATTTTCGCGGACACGAATTACAAATCATAATAACGCCTTATATATTTCATTCTTCTTAACACCCGTTGAAGAAGCGATTTCCTTTGCGGCAGCGTTTACGCTCATACCGTTTTCAACAAGCGCCCTTGCCATTTCAACCGCCTTTTCGGGAGTAATTATTTCTTCGGTTTCCTTTTTACCTTCAAGGATTAAAACAAATTCGCCCTTTGGGTTTTCGGTTTCATATTTCTTAATTGCTTTGCTGAGGGTGGTTCTTATAACCTCCTCATGAATTTTTGTAAGCTCGCGTACAAGGGCGATGTTCCTTTCACCAAAGGTATTATAAAAATCGTTAAGAGTATTTACAAGCTTATGCGGCGCTTCGTAAAACACCATTGTTCGCTTTTCGTTTTTAAGCTCCTCAAGATGCTCGCGCCTTGATTTTTTACTTACGGAAAGGAAGCCCTCAAAGGTAAACCTTCCCGTTTCCATACCGGAAACCGCAAGAGCCGTTGCAAACGCTGTCGGGCCCGGTACGCTTTCAACCTCAATTCCAAGCTCGCGGCACTGCTTTACAAGCTCCTCGCCGGGGTCTGAAATTGCGGGCATTCCCGCGTCCGTTACAATAGCGCAGCTCTCGCCGCCGAGTATTCTTGCGGTAATAATCTCTCCGCGTTCGCGCTTGTTATGCTCAAAATAGCTTACCATTTCCTTTTTTATACCGAAATGATTTAAGAGCTTAAGCGTTACCCTTGTATCCTCGGCTGCGATAAAATCAACCTTTTCAAGCGTTTCAACCGCGCGCGGTGAAAAATCGCCGAGGTTTCCTATCGGAGTACCTACTACATAAAGCTTTGCGCTCATCTTACCTTATCCTCATAACCGTCAGCGTAGGAGCCGTAAACCTTTAACATTTCCGCGCTGAACTTACTTTCCTCATTTTTAATTACCAAATCGGGTTCAACCCTTAAAAACGGCTTTGCGCCCTTTTTACCTTCAACAAGAAACAAAAACGGCTCCTCACCCTGCTTATCAAGTACAAAACGAAGGCGTTTGGGTTCAAGCTTATATTCGCGCATAATGCTGAGCGCGTCAACAAGCCTTTCGGGACGGTGGCACATACAGAAGCGGCCGCCGTAGGTTAAAAGATAATTTGCCGCCTTAACGGCGTCCTCAATACCGCAGGTTACCTCATGGCGGGCAATTCTTGCACTTTCCGAAAGGGATTCAAAGCCTGTATTAAGCGGCTTGTACGGGGGGTTCATAGTTACAAGCGTAAAGCCTTCGGGAGTAAACTCCTTTTCTATTTCCCTTAAATCGCAGAGGTGGGGCACAAGCCTTTCGCCGAGCGAATTATAATTAACGGACGCCTTTACCTGCTCAAAGGCATTTTCCTGAATATCAAGGCAATGCACGGGGCTCTGCGCTTTATCGCGCAGCCACAAAAGCGGGATAATTCCGCAGCCCGTTCCCATATCGACAGCCCTGTCCCTGCGTTTTATGTTTGCAAAATAAGCAAGAATTACAGCGTCCGTACCGAAGGTATGGTCCTCACTTACCGCAACCTTAATATCATCCGAAAGGCGTTCGTAAGTGTAGCTCATATTATTCCTCCGTTAACGCCGAGCACCTGGCCGGTTACATAGCGGTTTTCGGCAAAAAACAATACTGCCGCTGCAACCTCTTCAGGCGTTCCGAGCCTTCCGAGCGGTACCTCATCCATAAGGCTTTCCGTATCAAAGCAGTCGTTCATCCTTGTATCAATTATACCCGGCGCAACGCAGTTTACGGTAATTCCCGAAGGCGCAAGCTCCTTTGAAAGCGCTCTTGTTAAGCCGATAACGCCCGCCTTTGTCATTGAATAAAGGGTTTCGCAGGAGGCTCCGCACTGCCCCCACATTGAAGAAATATTAATTATGGCACCGCTATGGTTTTTAATCATACCGAGCGCGGCGAGCTTTGAGCAGAAATAAACCGCTCTTTCGTTGACTGCGGTAACGTTTTCATAATCCTCCGGCGTTACGTCGTTTATCATTTTGATAAGCGAAATGCCGGCGTTATTTACAAGCACGTCAATAGCGCCCGTTTTTTCAAACAGCGCTTTTATTTCCTCAATATTTCTTAAA
>JAFYGD010000131.1 GCA_017543415.1 Eubacterium sp.
CAAACCCTTCAGGTAGGCGACAGAATAAGGGCAATAGACGGTATGAGGGTATATAATTCAACGGATATTACAACGGGCTTTTCCCGTTCCGCTGACGATACTCTTGATATGGTAGTCCTGCGTGACGGCAGGGAAAAGAAAATAAGCGTAACCTTTGATACAGAGGATTACGAAGGACGTCAGTATATCCATATGGACTTCTGGCTCCTCGGTAAAAAGAAAAATCCGCTCAATGTTTTAAAAGCAACTGCCCTTGACTGGCTTTCTTATGCCCGTATGGTTTTCCTTTCCGTACACGATTTAATATTCGGCAAATACGGGCTTTCTGATATGAGCGGCCCCGTAGGCGCTGTCGGCATTATTTCGGACGCCGTTAAAGTTAGTCCGCTGTCAATGCTGCGTATTATGGCGCTGCTGACAATTAATATAGGAATATTCAATTTATTCCCGATTCCCGCGCTTGACGGTTGGCGTCTTTTCCTTCTCGTTTTTGAAGGCGTTTTCCGCCGTAAACTGCCCGATAAATGGGAATGGGCAATCAACGGAGCAGGGCTTGTAATCCTGCTGCTGTTTATGAGCGTTATAACCTTCTCGGATATTACAAAGCTTTTCAGGTGATAGTTATGGATAAAAGAAATTCAAAAAAAGTCAAACTCGGTAATACCTATATCGGCGGCGATTCGCCGATACTTGTTCAGAGTATGCTCAATATACCCGCTTCCGATATTGAGGGTAGCGTTAAACAGGCGCTTGCCCTTGAAAAAGCAGGCTGCCAGGTAATCCGCTTTGCAATTCCGAATGAAGAAGCGCTTGAACTTATTGAGCCTATTAAAAAAGCAACAACGGTTCCGCTTGTTGCCGATATTCATTTTGATTATAAACTCGCCCTCGGCGCCGCCGAAAGGGGAATAGATAAAATCCGTATCAACCCCGGTAACATCGGCAGTGAGGACAGGGTAAAAGCCGTTGCGGATATTTGCAGGCAAAAAGGACTTCCTATCAGAATAGGCGTAAATTCGGGCTCTCTTGAAAAGGAAATCCTTGCAAAGTACGGCTCTCCGACTCCCGAAGCAATGGTTGAAAGCGCGCTTTACCATGCTTCACTTCTTGAAAAATTTGATTTTGACGATATTGTAATTTCAATCAAATCGTCAAATGTAAACACTATGATTAAATGTTATGAGCTTGCGGCTCAAAAATGCTCTTACCCCCTGCATCTCGGCGTTACCGAAGCGGGAACAAAGCGTATGGGCATTATTAAATCCGCGGTAGGTATCGGCTCTCTGCTTACCCACGGAATAGGCGATACTATCCGTGTAAGTCTTACGGACGAACCTGTTGAGGAAGTTTATGCCGCCTTTGATATTTTAAAGGCTATCGGTCTGAAAACCGACTGTCCCTATCTTATTTCCTGTCCGACCTGCGGAAGAACAAAAATTGACCTTGTAGGTCTGGCAAAGCAGGTTGAGGAAAGGCTGCGTGACTGCAAAAAGCCAATTAAGGTTGCCGTTATGGGCTGTATTGTTAACGGCCCCGGCGAGGCAAAGGAAGCCGATATCGGTATCGCAGGCGGCGACGGCTGCGGACTGATTTTTAAAAAAGGCGAAATCCTGCGTAAGGTTGACGAAAAGGATTTGCTTGACGAATTAATGAAAGAGGTAGACAAGCTTTAATGAGCCAGTTTTACGAATTATTTTCCGATTACATAAATAATGCCGATTTATCAAAAATCGGTTCTGCATATATAACAAAATTCAGGGTGCGTAAGGAAGCAAGGCTTCTTACTCTCGGGCTTAAGTGCGATGAGCTTCTGGATTACAAGCTTGTTGAAAGGGTAAAAAAAGCAATCTGCAAAAGCATTGAGCTGAAAACCTGTAATATAGAAATCAAATACGATAAAAGCCTTTTTAACCTTGAAAAAATTGAAACAATTCTTTCCCCGATTAAAGAAACCAACAGTATGATTAACGGTTTCTTTGACGGAGCAGACGCGGAGCTTGAGGAAAACACCCTTACCGTCTGCCTTAAAAAAGGCGGTAAAGCTCTGCTTGAGGAAAAGGGAATTGATAAAGAAATTCAAACTCTTCTGTATAACCAGTTTGACCTTGATTATGATGTAGTGTTTTTAGAGGTTGAAAGCTTTGACGCGCAGGAGGCTATACGCCTAGCCGTTGAAAAGAAGGCAGAGGAGGAACGCAAAAAGGAAGAGAAGCGTAAAAAGCTTCTTGAAGAGCAGGAAAAGAACGCGGTTCATACCCTCTGGGGTAAAACCTGTCTTTATGAGGATACAAAAAAATCCGTTATCGGCAAAGCAATACGCGAATATCCGAAACCTATTGAAGAGGTTAAGCCTGACGACGGATTCATTACCGTCTGGGGCGACGTTTTCAAGTGCGAAGCAAAGGATACAAAGCGCGGCGACAGTAAATCTTTCGCCTTTGATATTACGGATTATACCTCCTCCGTTTCCTGCAGAATGTTTGACAGGTCAAATATTATTGACCCCGTTGTTGATAAAATCACTGTAGGTACAACCGTAATTGTTTCCGGCGCATATCAGTTTGACCAGTATGCAAATCAGTTCGTGCTCCGTCCTAAAAGCATTGAAACCGTAAAGCGTGAGGAGGATATGGATAAAGCACCCGAAAAGCGCGTTGAACTCCATCTTCATACCTCGCTTTCGGAAATGGACGGTATTTCGTCCCCGAAGTCGCTCGTATCACGCGCGGCAAAATGGGGGCATAAGGCTGTTGCGGTAACTGACCACGGCGTTGTTCAGGCGCTTCCGGAAGCCTACGGCGCAGCAAAAAAAGCAGGTATAAAGCTTATTCTCGGTATGGAGGGATATCTTGTTGACGACAGCCTTTATCCCGAGTTTATGACTATGAATAAAAAGAGCTTTCAGCGCCACCATATTATTCTTCTTGTTAAGGAGGATACCTCGCTTGATAAATCAATCCCCGAAAGCGAACGCAAATACGGACGCAAAAATCTCTATGAGCTTATTTCCCATTCAAATGTAAAAACCTTCAGAACAAGACCGCTTATTCCCAAGTCAATGCTTGCCGAAAAACGCGACGGTCTGCTTATCGGCTCCGCCTGCGAACAGGGCGAGCTTATTCAGGCTATTCTGCGCGGCGCAGATGATGAGGAGCTTGAAAAGCTTGCCGCTTTTTACGACTATATTGAAGTTCAGCCAAACGGCAACAACGCTTTTATGATTAGAAGCGACCGCGACCTTTACGCATCAATTAACAGCGAAGAGGATTTGAATAATATGAACCGCCGTCTTGTCAAAATTGCGGACAAGCTCGGCAAGCTCGTTGTTGCAACAGGCGACG
>JAFYGD010000132.1 GCA_017543415.1 Eubacterium sp.
ATTCTGTGTACTATTCCGGGACGGATTACGCCGTTGATACCCGAAAGGCTTTCGCCGCAGTGGTACATCAAGGCGTTTACAAGAGTGCCGCTGTAATTGCCGTTTGCGGGGTGAACAACCATTCCCTTGGGCTTATTGACTACAAGGAGGTCGCTGTCCTCATAAACGATGTCAAGCGGAATATCCTGCGCTTCAATTTCAAGGGGAACCGCGTCAGGAACGGTAACGGTAATTCTGTCCCCTTCACGGAGCTTATAGTTTTTTGCAAGCTCCCCGTTTTTACCTGTAACCGCGCCGTCGTCAATCAGCTTTTGCACGGCAGAACGCGTAAAGCCGTCAAGCGCTTCGGCAAGCCAGCGGTCAAGCCTTTCGCCCGTGTTTTCAAAGGCGACTTCAAATGTGAATTTTTCAGGCATCTTTTTTGTCACCGCCCTTAATCAAATCACAAACAAGGTAAATAACAAGCGAGGCTGCGCCGAGGGTTACGGCGCTGTCGGCAATATTGAAAACGGCAAAATTTATAAATACCGGTTCAATAAAATCAATAACGTAGGAAAGCGCAATACGGTCAATAAGGTTGCCTATTCCGCCGGCAATAATTACGCCCGCGCTCCAGTAAGCCCAAAGACTTTCAACGCGGTTTGAAAACAGGTACCGGAGACCGAAAGCGCACACCGCCACGGTTAAAATAATGAAAACCCACCTTGCCCCGCTGAACATTGAAAAAGCCATACCCGTATTTTCGGCATAGCGGAACTGCACTACCCCGGGAATGAACACAAAAGGTTCATTCCCTTTAAGGTAAGCTAAGGTCAGGTATTTTGTAAAGCGGTCAAACGCAACGATTAAAACAATCATTACGCCGCACCAGATATGCTTTTTAAGGTGGGAATTATTCATATGGATTATAAGAGTTCTTTCATTGTTGCGGCACATTCTGCGCAGAGAGTAGGATGCTCGGCGCAGGAGCCTACCGTTGTGCTGAACTTCCAGCAGCGCTCGCACTTTTCGCCTTCAGCCCTTGCAATGCTTACGGAAAGACCTTCAACATCGCCCTTAACCTCGCCTTCGCCTGAAGCAATTTCAACGGCGGAGGTAATAAAGATTTCGGGAAGAGCTTCCTTAACGCCTTCAAGGAATTCCTTAAGCTCGCCGTCTGCAAAAAGAGTTACCTTTGCTTCAAGCGGCTTACCGATTACCTTTTCATTACGGGCAAGCTCAAGAGCCTTCTGAACGTCGGTTCTGATTTCGTGGATTTTATCCCATTTTGCAATAAACGCTTCGTCAGCGCCGATATATTCGCCGCTCGGGATTTCGTTAAAGAGCGGGCTTTCGGGATTTCTTGAAGAATCGTGCTTCATTTCACGCCAGATTTCATCGCAGGTAAACGCAAGAATCGGGGTAAGAACAAGGGTGAGAGCGTCAAGCACCTTATAAAGCACCGTCTGAGCCGCACGCCTTGACTTTGAAGCGGGAGCCTTTGTGTAAAGCCTGTCTTTAAGAACGTCAAAGTAGAAGTTACTCATATCAACAACGCAGAAGTTATGAAGCGCGTGAGCGGTTGTATGATATTCGTAATTATCATAGCCTGCTCTTGCGGTTTTCATTACCTCGTCAAGCTTCATAAGCGCGTACTTATCAAGCTCTTCAAGCTCCTCGTTGGGTACGATATCGGTATTGGGATTGAAATCGTAAAGGTTGCCGAGGCAATACCTTGCTGTGTTCCTGATTTTTCTGTAGTTATCCGAAATCTGCTTGATGATTTCATCGGAAATGCGGATATCGGCATGGTAATCGGCTGAAGCTACCCAAAGACGAAGGATGTCGGCGCCGAATTTATTCATAATCTCCTGCGGTGCAATACCGTTGCCGAGGGATTTACTCATCTTTCTTCCCTCACCGTCAACGGTCCAGCCGTGGGTAATAATCTCTCTGTAAGGAGCGCCCTTGCCGGAGGCTACCGAGGTGAGAAGCGAGGACTGGAACCAGCCTCTGTACTGGTCCGCTCCTTCAAGATATACGTCGGCAGGCCACTTGAGATTCGGGCGGTTTTTGCATACTGCAAAGTGGGAGGAGCCGGAATCGAACCATACGTCCATAATATCCTTTTCCTTATCAAAACCCTCTGCCTTGCCGCAATGCGGACAGGTAAAGCCTTCAGGAAGGAAGTATTCTGCGTCGTTTGCAAACCAGGAATCCGAGCCCTCTTTACCGAAGATTTCGGATACCTTCTGCATTACGGAATCGTCAATAATTTCCTTGCCGCAGGACTTACAGTAGATTACGGGAATCGGAACGCCCCATTTTCTCTGACGGGAAATACACCAGTCGGCGCGTTCAAGCACCATTGACTGAAGGCGGTCCTTACCCCACTCGGGGAACCACTTAACCTCTTCTGCCGCTTTAACTGCGTCCTCCTTGAACGCGTCAACGGAGCAGAACCACTGTGAGGTTGCGCGGAAGATTACCGGCTTATGGCAGCGCCAACAGTGAGGATACTGGTGCTTAATCTTTTTAAGAGCGAAAAGTGCGCCGGTTTTATCAAGATATTCGGCAATCGGTTTATTTGCGTCCTCTGTTGAAAGGCCTGCAAACTGACCTGCCTCCTCGGTTAAAACGCCCTGTGCGTCAACCGGAACAACCATCGGAATTTCGGGATATTTTTTACATACGATAAAGTCGTCAACGCCGTGGCCGGGAGCGGTATGAACGCAGCCCGTACCGCTTTCAAGCGTTACATGGTCGCCTACAATAACGAGCGAGGTTCTGTCAAGGAACGGGTGAGCCGTTTTCATATATTCAAGCTCCGAACCGCGGATAATACCTACTGTTTCCCAGTCCTCAATACCTGCGTCGGCAAAAGCAACGGGCGCAAGGTCAGTTGCCATTACAAAGTATTCGCCGTTTGATTTGATAAGCGAATATTCATAGTTGGGACCTACGCAGATTGCAAGGTTTGCGGGAAGAGTCCAGATAGTTGTTGTCCAGATTACGAAATAGGTTTTATCAAGCTCTGCGCCGAGCGCTTCAAGCTTGCCCATATCGTCGGTTACTTTAAACTTAACATAAATTGAATGGCAGGGGTCCTCGCCGTATTCAATTTCAGCCTCTGCAAGGGCAGTATTACAGTCAGGACACCAGTATACGGGCTTTAAGCCTTTATAGATATAGCCCTTTGAAGCCATTGAAGCAAATACCTTAATCTGCTCCTCTTCAAATTCCTTCTGAAGAGTGATATACGGGTTATCCCATTCGCCTATAACGCCCATACGCTTAAAGCTTTCACGCTGAATATCAACATATGAAAGCGCGGTATCGCGGCAGATTTTACGCAGCTCGACATCGGAAATATTGCTTGAAGCGGTAATGCCCGCTTTTTTTCTTGCCGCAAGCTCGGTGGGAAGGCCGTGGGTATCCCAGCCGGGAACATAGGGGGACTTGAAGCCCGTCATGTTCTTATATCTTACAATAAAGTCCTTAAGGGTTTTATTGAGCGCATGGCCGATATGAATATCGCCGTTTGCGTACGGAGGACCGTCGTGAAGAACGAAAAGGGGCTTGCCCTCATTGTTTTCCATAAGCCGTTCGTACTGCTTATTCTCCTCCCACGCCTTAAGGAATTCAGGCTCGCGCTGAGGAAGCGAAGCCCTCATGGGAAATTCGGTTTTGGGTAAATTCAAGGTTTGGTTATAATCCATTTTGGCATACTCCTAATCTGTTATTTTTTCTTATGGAAAAAGCCCTTGTGTCTTGGCTCATCGTCTTCCTCTGCGTCAAAATCTTCGGGAGGAACAAGCGAGATGGTCTGGGTTTTATCAAGATGAGCGTCCTTTTTGCTTACGTGGAAGTAATTTTCAAAGGGCTGTTCGCTTTCGTCAAAAAGTGATTTTTCCTCAAGCTCCGCATCCTCTGTGATTTCGCTGAAGCCTCTGTTTTCCGCAACGGGAGTGATTTCATCGTTTGAAAAAGCCTCAACCGCAGCCATCGGGTCAACGGGTTCCTCGTCAGCTTCGGGTTCCTCTTCAATAATTTCGGGCTCTTCGGCAGGAGCTTCAAATTCTTCCTGATACGGCTCCTCTTCAATTATTTCAAAGCTTTCCTCTGCGGGAATTTCCTCTTCAACAGGCTCCTCTTCGGGACGTTCTGCGGGTTCAAGGGTAATCTCCTCGGGGATTGATTCCGAAACGTCGTCAATTTCCTCAAAAAGCGAATTAATCTGGCCTTCAAGGTGTTCAACCTCCGCAGCCTCTTCCTCTGCGCCCTTTTCAAGCTTTGCGCTGTTAAGCGCTTCAAGCTGTTCTGTATAGAGCGCTTTGAGCTTTTCAATGAAATCCTCTGCGTCTTTTCTTAAAGCGGTGTTAAGAAGCTCGTAAGCCTCTTTTTCCTCCTTTGACGCGGAAACAAGCTCTTTTGAAATTCCCTTCGCCTGGGAAAGAATATCCTCTGCAACAATTTTTGAAGAGCTGATTGCTTCGTTTGCTTTCTTTTCTGCATCTGCAATAAGGGCGTCCGCCTCGTCGGTTTTTGTTTTGATTAATTCAGCGGCATAATCCCTTGCTTCGCTGACGGTTTTTTCCGCATTTGCGGCAGCCTCATCGGTTGCAGCCTTTGCCTGCGCTTCGCTTTCGGCGATAAGCGCGTCAGCTTTTTCTCTTGATTCCTGTTCAATTTTATCTGCCATTTTCTGTGCGGTAATAAGAGCGGTTTTAATTGAGTCCTCTTCTTTTCTGTATTCCTCAATTTTTCCTGCAAGGAGCTCCATTTTACGGTAAAGCTCCTTGTTTTCATTGGCGTAAGCCTCAATTGTATCCGCAGCCTGGGAAATTACGGAATTAACAGCTTCTGCGCTGTAGCCCTGAGCCTCGTTATCAAACTGAACGTTTCTTAAATCATTAGCGCTAATCATTTTAACATATCCTCCGTTGGTTTATTACATAAACATTCCGTTGCTTTCAAGCTCGTCAATCAAATCGCCCATAACGTCAACGTTATAAGGTGTGATTATGTAGGTTGAATTTGCAACGCGCTTAATCTGTCCGTTATTTGCATAAGCAACGCCCGAAAGAAAGTCAAGAAGTCTTCTTGCAATATCCTTGCTTGTTGCTTCAAGGTTAAGAACAACGGTTCTTTTTTCATTAAGGTTATCGGCAATGCCTGCCGCTTCCTCATATTTTTCAGGCTTAACAAGAACAACCTGGAACTGGGTTGTTGCATGAATGTTTACCACCTTGTCGCCTCTCTGACGGCGGGGAGTACGCTCCTCGCGCTCTGCGGGGCGCTCATATCTTTCAACAGGCTCGCGTTCTGCTCTTGAAGGAGCTGAAAACGAACTGTTATCCTCATAATAATCGTCTTCAAAATCGTCATTATCTTCCGTAATGAAATCCTTAAACTTATCAAAAAGTCCCATCTCTTTTACCTCACTTTAAAAATATTTTCTGGCTCCGAAAATTGCAGAGCCTACTCTTACTATATTTGAACCCTCGGCTATGGCGGCTTCATAATCGCCGCTCATTCCCATAGAGAGTATTTCCATATTTATATTATCTTGTTTTTTAGCTTTAATGTCAACAAAAGCCTTGTGCATTGCTTCAAAATATTTTCTCGCCTCATCTTCAGGACAGATAGGCGGGATAGTCATAAGCCCCCTGATTTTTATTGAGGGAAGCTCCGCAATTTCACAGAGAAGCTCGTTAAGAGAGTCAAGCGTTGTTCCGCTTTTGCTTTCCTCAAGCCCGATATTTACCTCAACAAGAATATCGCTTGTTATTCCCCTGTTTAAAGACACCCTGCTTATTTCCTTTGCAAGCTTTATGCTGTCAACGGACTGAATTAAATCAACCTCGCCGACAATTTGCTTAACCTTGTTGGTCTGAAGGTGGCCGATAAGGTGTTTTTCAACTCCTTCAAGGTGAAGGCTGTCCTTTTTACCGAGGAATTCCTGAACCCTGTTTTCGCCTATCAAATCCGCGCCTGAATCAAGCACGGGATTGATATATTCCGGCTCAACGGTTTTGGTAACGCACATAAGGCGGACGTCGTTTTCGCCGCGCCCTGCCTTAACAGCCGCAGCACGAACGTTTTCCTTAACGCGTCTGTAATTATCAAGAACAGTGCTTACACGGTTTTCATCAATCAAAAACTTTTCCATCCTTTAGCTCCTTTCCCTGAGTAATTATCTGGTCATAAAGGCGGATGCCGTTTTCGCTGTCAGGGTCAAACTTCAGCATAACGTAATCGTCCGTTGAGTAGATTACCTCTGCTTTTCTGAAATGAACCTGGCTTGCAACAAGGGCGTAAACGCCTTTTTCGCCGTTTTCGTTAACATGAAGTGCGGAAGCGGGAACCATTATTCCCTCATGGGATTTGATTCTCAGCTCAATATCCTCACATCTTAAAGAAGCAAGGTTGCTGTCCATATTCGAACATTTCATAATGAGCAGGGTTTTCTTTTGCCCTATGTTGGTATCCGCACCGCTTACGATAGTTGCGGTAAGAACGGTATCGTTGCTGTCCTTGAACGCAACGTTAACCCGTCCGCCGTCGGTAAGCTCTCTTACCTTATCGGCGTCAACAACACATTCCATATACCACTTATAGCTTGTAATAAGCTTACCGAGAAAGTCCGTGTTGTTTTTATTCTTTTCACACATTTCAATTGCGTTTTCAACCTGTTCGGCTGTGAGCTCCTCTGCCTTATCGTAATCAAGGAGCCCCTCAAAGCCGTCCGTATAGCTTGAAAACACGCCCGAAACGTCGGTTTTTATAAAGCTGTCCGGCTTTGAATTTTTTGCATACTTTTCGGACTGATTTCTCAAATCCTGAATAATTGAAAGCAAATCAACCTTTTCGCCTATAATCATCTGACGGCGTACAAGCCCGTCGTTGAGCTTATCGCCCGCTGCGGAAATTGCATTAAGATTTCCTTCGTTTACGGTACGGACGTAAAGGTTAACGTTGTTTTTGATTTCGCTGTCAATGCTTTCAACGCTTGCCGCCTGGCCCTGAGTCTGGCTTTCAAGGTTTTCGTAGTAGGCAAGCTCGTTCTGAATTTCGGCATACTTTGAATAGTTGGTTGCCGCGTCCTGTGAAGAAAAGGTCATGGCGGTATTGCCGCCGACATTTATTTTATCGCCGTCATTAAGGCACGGAACGGTAATTGCGCCCGAGGATTTACCGATAGTCTGTTCATCCCTGATTATAATTGCCTTTGCGTCAACCTTTTCGTAAACGGTTGAAATAACGGCGGTTTCCGTTTTAACCTCAATATGCGAAACCGAATATACCTCAAAGAAGATATAACCGAGAATTACAAGAATTGCGGCAATCATTGCAAGATTGCTGAGCTGTTCTCTTTTCAATGCTATACCTCCTTTAAAAATTCTTTTGCTTTGGCAACGGCGGCATCTTTAAGCTCGCTGCCGCTCATTTTATCACTGTAAAGCCAGTAAATACTTTCATTTTTTCTGAACCAGGTCAGCTGACGCTTTGCATAGCGGCGGGTTTCTCGCTTAAGGCTTTCAAGCGCTTCGTCAAGGCTGACCGAGCCGTCAAAGTACGGTTTGAGCTCCTTATGCCCTATCGCCTGTTTTGCGGTTGCCCCGCTTTTTGAGAGCATTATTTCAGCCTCGTTGAGCAGACCGTTTTCAACCATAAGGTCAACACGGCGGTTAATACGCTCATAAAGCTTTTCCCTGTCGGAATAATTAATTCCTATGTAAAGCGCTTCAAACGGGCTTTCTTCGCAGCGCGAGGCTTCGTTTTGCTCTGTTTTGCTTACCCCGCCGTAGTAAAGTTCAAGAGCCCTTACAACGCGCTTGCGGTTGTTTTTATGAATATCCTTCGCGGCTTTTGGGTCAAGGCGTAAAAGCTCACCGTAAAGCTCATCGGTATCACGGCTCATAAGCTCTTCCCTGAGCTTTTCGTTTACGCTGACATCGGCAAAGGTTATATTCTGAACAAGGCTGTCAATGAACAGTCCCGTTCCGCCTACGATTATCGGCACCCTGCCGCGCGCGTTTATCTCAAACGCCCTTTCTTTTGCAAGGGCAACAAAATCCGCTACGGAAAAGCTTTGTTCGGGCTCAAGGAATTCAAGCAGATGATGAGGTATTCCCTCCCGCTCATTTTCGGTTGCGGCTGCGGTTGCAATGCTCATACCGGTATAAACCTGCATTGAATCCGCGCTGATTATTTCGCCGTCAAGAGCCTTTGCAAGCTCAACTCCGAGAGCGGTTTTGCCCGAAGCGGTAGCGCCTACGACACAGATAATTTTAATCTTTTTCATAGGCTAAGACCTGCCGAACTGCTTTTCAATATCGTACTTGCTCATTTTAATCATTACCGGTCTGCCGTGGGGGCAGTATCTTATATCCGGCATTGAAAGAAGCTTTTTTATAAACAAATCGCGCTCATAGGGAGAGGTGTAATCCCCCGCCTTTACCGCTGCACGGCAGGAGGTTGAATGGAAAATCCAGTCCATCTGTTCGGGCGTGATGTCAGTTTTGCCGTCAAGCAGCTTGCCCGCGGTTTCAACAATCAAATCTTCAACATCCTCACCGTCAAGCATTGAAGGACATTCGCGCACGATTACGCTTGTTCCGCCGAAATCCTCAACGGCAAAGCCGCATTTTGAATAAAGCTCAAGATTATTGCAAACGGCGCTGTATTCTTCGCTTGAAAGACGTACAACAACCGGCTGCAGCAAAAGCTGCGAGCTGATAACCGTGCTCTTTTTAAGCTGCTCGTAATTCATTCTTTCATGAGCGGCGTGTTTATCAATGAAATAAAGGTCGCCTTCAATTTCACAGATTATGTATGTTTTAAACGCTTCGCCTACAACCCTGAAATCGGGAATATCGGGTTCGGGCGTTTTTATTTCTTCTTTTGATAAATCTTCAAGGTTGATTTTAAACGATTCGCCGCTTTCATACGGATTGCGCTGAGGAGCGGCGCTCTTTTTCGGAGAAGCCACCTGCCAGAAATCCTCCGGCTCGGTTTGCCTGAACTGCATCTGACGCGGAGCCTCCTGCTTTGCAAACAAATCTATTTTGCCCGAAGCGGTTACGGGAGGCGTTTTATAATCGGAAAAATGCGCTTCCTTGGGAGTATCGCCCGTTTCAACAGCGGATTTAACGCCGTAATAAACAAGCTCGAACACGGCGCGTTCGTTTGCAAAACGCACCTCAATTTTTGCGGGGTGAACGTTTACGTCAACGAACGAGCTGTTGCACTCAATATTGAGGATACAGCCGGGGAACCTGCCTACCATAATTGAATTGCGGTAAGCCTGTTCAAGCGCTGCCATAGCTGTCTGGCACTTAACAAGGCGTGAGTTGATAAAGAAATATTGCATCGCCCTGCTTTTACGCGCGGCTGACGGCTTTGTTACAACGCCTTTAACGCGCATATTGTTTACGCTGTAATCAACGTCAACAAGTCCTTCTGAAAACTCTTTGCCGAAAACGGAATAAACCGTGCTTTTGAGCTCTCCGTTGCCGGAGGTGATAAGCACCTGCTTGCCGTCACGGATAAAGCGGAAGGATATTTCGGGGTGGCTGATTGCCATACGCTCAACTATACCCGCAACTGAATTACCTTCGGTAACATCCTTCTTTAAGAACTTCATTCTTGCGGGGGTGTTGAAAAATATATCGCGTACAACAACGGTTGTGCCGAGAGGGCAGCCCGCTTCTGAAAAATCAATTTCCTCACCGCCTGCGATTTCATAACGGGTTCCGAGCTCCTCGCCTTTTGTACGCGTTAAAAGCTCAACCTTTGCAACGGCGGCGATTGAAGCCATAGCCTCGCCCCTGAAGCCGAGGGTTGAAATGGAATTCAAATCCTCGCTGTATTTAATTTTGCTTGTTGCGTGGGGAATGAAAACCTTTTTTACCTGTTCCCTTTCAATTCCCGCTCCGTCGTCGGTAATACGGATATAGGTTGTGCCGCCGTTTTTAATTTCAACGGTTATGCTTTTTGCACCGGCGTCAACCGAATTTTCAAGCATTTCCTTAACTATGGACGAAGGACGTTCAACAACCTCGCCCGCAGCGATAAGCTGATAGACCTCTTTAGGCAGAATATTAATTTCGGGCAAGGGTTTCACTTCCTTTCGTTACAGCTCTTCTACTTTCTTTTTGAGGTCATACAGGGTTTGCATTGCCTCAATGGGCGTAAGGGTATTTACGTCCGTTGCTTTGATAAGCTCTAATATATCGCCGGCAGATTTTGTACTGAAGTTGTACTGAATATCCTCGCTTTCCTCAAGCGTTTCGTCCTCTGCCTTAAATTCAATTTCTATTTTGTTCGCTTCAAGCTCTTTAAGAATTACCTTTGCGCGCTTTATAACGCTGTTCGGAATTCCCGCAAGCTTTGCTACCTCAATACCGAAGGACTGGTCTGCACCGCCGCGGACAATCCTTCGCAGGAAGGTAATATCGTCACCCTTCTTTTTAACGGCGATTGAATAGTTCTTAACGCCGTCAAGCAGCCCTTCCATAGCGGTAAGCTCATGGTAATGGGTTGCAAAAAGAGTTTTTGCGCCGAGCTTTTTAACCACATATTCAAGCACCGCACGGGCTATGCTCATACCGTCAAAGGTTGAGGTTCCCCTGCCGATTTCGTCAAGGATAATAAGCGAATTTTTGGTTGCGTTTTTGATTATTGACGAAACCTCGTTCATTTCAACCATAAAGGTTGACTGGCCCGAAGCGAGGTCGTCGCTTGCGCCTACCCTTGTAAAGATTGCGTCAACAACTCCGATTGACGCGCTGCGCGCAGGAACGAAGGAGCCGATTTGCGCAAGAAGGGTTATAAGCGCAATCTGGCGCATATAGGTTGATTTACCCGCCATATTGGGACCCGTAATAATTGAACAGCGGTTTTCACCCGTATCAAGCTTTGCGTCGTTCGGAACAAAAACTCCGTTATCAAGCAGGGCTTCTACAACAGGGTGGCGTCCGTCCTTTATATCGATTATACCGTCGTTGGTAATATGCGGAGCGCAATAGTTGTTTACATACGCGGTTTCCGCAAGGGAAGCAAGGCAGTCAAGCGCCGCTATTGCCTTTGCGGTTTTCTGTATTCTTTCAACCTCGCCGCTGATTTGCGTTCTTATTGAACAGAACGCCTCGTATTCAAGGGCGATAAGCCTTTCCTTTGCGCCGAGGACCTTGCCCTCAAGCTCCTTAAGCTCGCCCGTTATGAATCTTTCACAATTAGTTAAGGTCTGTTTTCTTATGTAATCCTCAGGTACCAAATCAAGGTAGGAATTTGTTACCTCAATAAAGTAGCCGAAAACCTTGTTGTACGAAACGCGGAGCTTGGGAATACCCGTACGCTCCTTTTCCCTTGCCTCAATTTCGGCAAGGATATTGGTTCCGCCGTTTACTATATCCGCAAGCTCGTCAATTTCGCTGTTGAAGCCGCGCCTTATAATTCCGCCCTCACGCAGAGAGAACGGAGGCTCGTCCACAATTGAGGCTTCAACAAGCTCGCGTACATCGGTTAAAAGGTCAATGTTTTCATAAATGCTTTTAAGCATTGCCGAGGAGGTGTTTTCAAGCGCGCCTTTAATTTCGGGCAGAAGGCGAACGGTTTCCGAAAGCGAGCGGAGCTCCTTTGCGTTAGCCGTTGAATAAGCAATACGGCTCATAAGCCTTTCAATATCGTTAACGCCCGAAAGGCTTCCCCTTACGCTGTCACGCAGGATATTGTTATCCAGCAGCTCGCCTACGGAATTCTGCCTTTTTGTAATGCGTGAAATACTGATAAGCGGCCTTTCAAGCCATGAGCGCAGCATACGCTTGCCCATAGCGGTACGGGTTTTATCAATAACCCATAAAAGCGAATGCTTTTTATCGCCCGTCATCATTGACTTTGTCAGCTCAAGGTTGCGCCTTGCGCTGATGTCAAGCGCCATAAAATCGTTACCGTCGTAAAACTCAACCTCGCTCGGAGCTTCAAGCTCGGTGGTTTTCTGAGTATCGCGCAGGTAATAGATAACCGCGCCGAGAGCGCATACAGCCGCCTTGCTGTGGCCTATGCCGAGGGAGGATATTTCCTCGCGCTTCATGGTTTGCAGAATAAGCTCGGTTGAGGCGTCAAAATCAAACTTTTCCTCTTCAAGCTTTTCGGCGGAGGCGTTAAGCCTTACATCGCAGAATTTAATTACCTCGTCAAGCTGTGCGGCTTCCGGGTTTAAAAGGATTTCCTTCGGGGTATAGGCGGAAAGGCTGTTGATTATGCTTTCCTGTTCGCCCTCGCGCTTAACTACGGTGATATGGAATTCACCCGTTGAAACGTCCGCAAAGCAGAGCCCCGTTTCATTTTCCCTTTTGCATATTGAGCAGAGATAGTTGTTTACTCCGTCCTCAAGTATGCTGCCTTCAATAGCCGTGCCGGGGGTAATAACGCGTATAACATCGCGCCTGACAATGCCCTTTGCCGCCTTCGGGTCCTCCGTCTGTTCACAGATTGCTACCTTGTAGCCGCGTGAAACAAGCTTTGCAATATAGCTGTCCGCACTGTGAAAGGGTACGCCGCACATAGGCGCGCGTTCCTCAAGACCGCAGTCCCTGCCCGTAAGCACGAGGTCAAGCTCCTTTGCAGCGGTCTTGGCATCGTCAAAAAACATTTCATAAAAATCGCCGAGACGGAAGAACAAAATGACGCCCGGATATTCTTTTTTTACCTGAAAGTACTGCTGCATCATAGGTGACAGCTCGCCTTTTTTAGCCATTTTCTTCTCCTTTCGGCAAAATTTTAAATAGGATTAGTGGCAGCCGCCGCAGGTGTTGCAGTTATGGGTACAGTCCGCTGCGGGAATTTCACAGGTTTCAGGGTCCTGACCGTCAAAGAAGAGGCCAATCATACCGCTGATATACTGTGCCATCTGTTCCATTTCGGCTGCAGCGCCGGAATAATTCTTCATGCTTTCAAGTCCCATTACCTCATTGTAAAGGTCCTGATACTGCTTCTGAAGCTCCTCAATTCTTTCGCCGTCTGCTTCCTCACCCTTGGTAGCTTCCTGCTGATATTTAAGGGAAATAAGCTGCAGCTCCTGCATCTTTGCCTGAAGCGCCTCGTCCTTATCGTTTACAGCGGCAGCTTCCTGAAGCGCCTTGAATCTCGGGTCAGCCTGGATTTCCTTACCAAGCTCTCTTAAAATGCTTTCTAAACTCATAATTTTATATTCCTTTCATTTATTGCTTTTGAATTTCACCCTTTAATACATAGGTGAGCGGCTCTGTTACCGTAATATTTTGGAAGGTGCCGATGAGCCTTTCGCCGCCTTCAAATTCTATAATTAAATTACCGTCCGTTCTGGCGGCAAGATAATTCTTACCGAGCTTTCCTTTACCGAAAACGTAGCCCTTAAAGGTTTTCCCCTTTTGGGTTGAAAGCTGCTGAGCCGAAATTTCCTCCTGCAGGGCTATGAGCTCC
This sequence comes from Eubacterium sp., assembly GCA_017543415.1. Taxonomy (GTDB): domain Bacteria; phylum Bacillota; class Clostridia; order Oscillospirales; family Acutalibacteraceae; genus Eubacterium_R. The sequence continues at coordinate 13,447 of JAFYGD010000132.1, forward strand.
TGAATCCATTTTGACTTTTCGTCATAGCTGACGGGGTCGTCCATTTCAGCCGCGGGAGTTCCGACTCTTTTTGAATAGATAAAGGTAAAAAGCGAAATTGCGCCGAGCTCACGCACAAGGGAAAGAGTATCCTCAAACTCCTCACGCGTTTCACCGGGAAAGCCGACTATAACGTCGCTTGTAATTGAAAGCGCTTCCCCAACGGTTTTCTTTGCATAATCAATAAGGCTTAAATAATGCTCTCTTGTATAGCTTCTGTTCATGGCTTTAAGCACGCGGTTATTGCCGCTCTGGAACGGAAGGTGAAGATGCTTTGCAACCTTATCGCAGGAAGCCATTACGTCAATAAGCTCTTTCGTGCAGTCCTTCGGGTGGCTCGTCATAAACCTTATGCGGAAATCGCCGTCCATTGAGGCAAGCCTTTTAAGAAGCTGCGCAAAGCTGACGGAAGGGTTTAAATCCTTGCCGTAGGAATTTACGTTCTGACCGAGAAGGGTTATTTCCCTGTAGCCCGAATCAACAAGCTCCCTGAATTCGCGCTCTATATCGGAAACCTCCCTGCTGCGCTCCCTGCCCCTTACATAGGGTACAACGCAGTATGTACAGAAATTGTTGCACCCGTACATAATCGGCAGCCACGCCTTACTGTCGCTGTCACGCACAACGGGGATACCCTCTGCAATTACGCCGTCAAGGTCGGGCAGTTCAAAAACGCGTTTCCTTCTTGTAAGCGCCTTATACAAAAGCTCGGGAAGGCGATGAACAACGTGGGTACCGAAAACGAGGTCAACAAACGGAAAGCTTTCCTCAATCTTTTTTGCAATATGCTTTTGCTGCATCATACAGCCGCAAAGGGCAATTATTACGTCGGGGTTGGCAAGCTTATACTTTTTCAGCGCGCCGACGTTGCCGAACACCCTGTCCTCCGCGTGCTCGCGCACGGCGCAGGTGTTAAAAATCACAAGCTTTGCCGACTGCCTGTCCTCGGTAAAAGCGTAGCCCATATCTTTAAGCATACCTTTAATCTTTTCACTGTCCGCAACGTTTTGCTGACAGCCATAGGTTACAACGCAGGCAAGGGGCTTTTCTTCGTACCTCTTTTCAAGCACGGAAATGACGCGTTTTTCGTATTTTTTCTGTTCTTCAAGCTCTTCTTCGGTAACTTTATGAACATTAACCGACAATACGTCACCCCCTGCAAAGATTATAATAACCCATAATGCAATTATTATATCAAATCAAGTATATATATTCAATATACAAATTAGTAAATATTTTATTAATTTAATATATATTATTATATAGATTGACAAATATTGATTTTTGCTGCGATAAGTGGTATCATTTAAAAGTATAATTTTTAAAGGAGTTTAGCTATGCTTAAAAAGAGAGGAGCCGGCGTTCTTCTTCACATAAGCTCTATGCCCTCACCCTACGGCATAGGCGTTTTTGATGAAAATATAATTCACTTTATTGACAGGGTTGCGGATATGGGCTTTACCTACTGGCAGGTACTGCCCTTCAATCCGATTGACCAGAGCAATTCGCCCTACTGTTCCGCAAGCGCGTTTGCGGGAAATCCGCTTTTCATCAACCCCGAAGGGCTGTTGAAAATGGGTTTGATTGACGAAAACGACGTAAGAGAAAACGTATATGAGGGCACGCCCTACACGGCGGCGTTTGAATTTGCAAAGGAACGCAGAATAAAGACCTTAAAGAAGGCGTTTTTAGCTGTAAACGACGAGCTTGCAAAGGAAATCAAGGCGTTTGAAATTGAAAATTCATGGCTTACGGACTACGCAGTTTATATGGCTGTAAAAGAGCTTGAGGGCGAAAAGCCCTGGTGGGAATGGGACAAAAAACACGCCCGCTACCACGACTGCATTAAAGAGGTTTATTCCTTTGAAAAGCGCGCTGCGTTCTGGAAATTCGTTCAGTACATATTCTTTAAGCAATGGTATGAAATAAAGAAATATGCAAATAAAAAAGGCGTTGCCGTTATAGGCGATATGCCGATTTACGTTGCTATGGACAGCGCTGACGTCTGGGCTAACCTTCCGAACTTTTTAATTGATAAAAAGACGCTCACGGCAAAGAAAATCGCAGGCGTTCCGCCCGATTATTTCAGCGAGGACGGACAGCTTTGGGGCAACCCGATTTATGATTGGAAGGCAATGAAAAAGGACGGCTATTCCTGGTGGCTTACAAGACTTGAAGCGGCGCTTAAAACCTACGACACCGTAAGGATTGACCACTTCCGCGCCTTTGCTTCATACTGGGCAGTACCAGCAGACAGCAAAACCGCGAAGGTTGGCGAATGGGTTGACGGCCCGAGGATGGACTTTTTTAACGCGGTATTTGAAAAAT
>JAFYGD010000013.1 GCA_017543415.1 Eubacterium sp.
AACGGGCGTCCATTCGGGAGACAGTATTTCGGTTTACCCGACCTTCTCCGTTTCGCAGACGGTTAAGGATAAAATCCTTGATTATACCGTTAAGCTCGGAAGGGCAATAGGTATTATCGGACTTTATAATATTCAGTTTATCGCTGATGAAAATGACGACGTTTATGTAATTGAGGTTAATCCGCGTTCGTCAAGAACTGTTCCGTTCCTTTCAAAGGCAACCTCTGTTCCGATGGCGCATATCGCAACACAGGTTATTCTGGGCCACAGCCTTAAGGAACAGGGCTATACAGAGGTCTATCCCGCAGAAAAGAAGCGCTGGTACGTTAAGGCGCCTGCCTTCTCGTTCAGTAAGCTCAAGGGTATGGATACCTACCTTTCACCCGAAATGAAGTCAACGGGTGAGGCTATCGGCTACGATAAATTCCTTAACCGCGCGCTTTACAAGGCAATTCAGGCTTCGGGACTTAATGTTGCAAACTACGGCACCGTGCTTGTAACCATTGCGGATAACGATAAGCCCAAGGCGCTTCCTCTTGTTAAGCGCTTCTATGACCTCGGCTTCAATATTGAGGCTACTGAGGGTACTGCAAATTATCTTAAGGAACACGGAATAAGAACACGCGTAAGGCAAAAGCTTTCCAAGGACGGCAGCGACGAAATCCTTGTTGCTCTCCGTCAGGGACATATTGCCTATGTTATCAATACTATTGACATCAATGCCGGCGACAGCCATTCCGACGGCTCGTCAATCCGCCGCGCTGCCGTTGATAATAACGTTACAATGTTCACGTCGCTTGATACAGTTAAGGTTCTCCTTGACGTGCTTGAAGAAATTACTCTCGGCGTATCAACAATTGACGCAGAATAAGGATTTGCTATGTATAAAATCGTTGAAAACACAAAAATTGCCAGGGATGTTTACAGAATGGAGCTTTCGGGCGATACGTCAAAGATTACGGCTCCAGGACAGTTTATAAATATCAAGCTTGACGGGAAGTTCCTTCGCAGACCTATTTCCGTCTGCGATTGCAGCGGAAACGCTATTACCGTTATCTATAAGACAGTCGGCGAAGGTACAGAACAGATGAGCCGCCTTGAAATCGGAACGGAGCTTGACGTGCTTACGGGGCTCGGCAACGGCTATGATATTTCAAAATCAACAAAGCCGCTGTTAATCGGCGGGGGAGTCGGCGTACCGCCGCTTTACCTGCTTGCAAAAAAGCTTATAAAAAGCGGTCAGCAGCCTGTAGTTATTCTCGGCTTCAATACAAAGGACGAGGTTTTTCTTGAAGAGGAATTCAAAGCCCTTGGCTGTCATACCGTTGTAGCAACTGCTGACGGCTCTTACGGAGTAAAGGGCTTTGTTACCGACGCTATGCAGGGTATTGATTACGATTACTTTTACACCTGCGGTCCCATGCCGATGTTCAGGGCTGTTGAAAATGTTGTTACAACAAGCGGTCAGTACAGCTTTGAGGAGCGTATGGGCTGCGGCTTTGGCGCTTGTATGGGCTGCTCCTGTAAAACGAAGTACGGCTATAAACGAATCTGTAAGGACGGTCCCGTTCTTGAAAGGGAGGAGATTGTATGGTAGATTTAAGCGTAAATTTAGCAGGGCTTAAGCTTGACAATCCCGTAATACCCGCTTCGGGTACCTTCGGCTTCGGCAAAGAGTTTAAAGATTACTATGATATAAATATCCTCGGTTCCTTCTCGTTCAAGGGAACAACAAAGGATTCCCGCTTCGGCAATCCCACTCCCCGTATTGCAGAGTGCAAAAACGGTATGCTCAACGCCGTAGGGCTTCAGAACCCGGGCGTTCAGCACGTTATTGAACACGAGCTTCCGGAAATGAAGGAGTATTTCAGCAAGCCCGTTATAGCTAACGTTTCGGGCTTTTCGGTAGAGGATTACGCCTATACCTGCGAGCTTCTTGATAAGCAGGAGCAGGTAGGTATTTTAGAGGTCAACATTTCCTGTCCGAACGTTCACGGCGGCGGAATGTCCTTCGGCACCGACCCTGCGTGCGCAGCAGAGGTAACAAGGGCGGTAAAGGCTGTAACAAAAAAACCCGTATTTATCAAGTTAAGCCCGAATGTAACGGATATCGTTGCTATTGCAAAGGCGTGCGAAGAAGCGGGCGCAGACGGCATCTGCCTTATAAATACTCTGCTCGGAATGAGAATTGATATAAAGAAAAGGCAGCCCGTACTTGCAAATAAAATGGGCGGCTTTTCGGGTAACGCGGTATTTCCCGTTGCCGTTCGTATGGTTTATCAGGTTGCAAAGACATGCGGTATTCCCGTAATGGGCTGCGGCGGCGTTTCAAGTGCAAAGGATGTAATTGAAATGATGATGGCGGGCGCAACCGCAGTTCAGGTGGGCGCGGCAAATCTTGTTAATCCTTATGCGTGCAAGGAAATAATTGAAGCCCTGCCTGCAGAGTGTGAAAAGCTCGGCATAGAACGAATTTCAGATATAATAGGAGTGGTTGAATAATGGGACGCGACGTAATAATTGCCTGCGATTTTGACAGCGCAGAAAAAACCTTTGCTTTTCTTGACAGGTTTACCGAAGAAAAACCCTTCGTAAAAATCGGTATGGAGCTTTTCTATGCAGAAGGACCTTCAATCGTTCGCGAAATCAAGAAAAGGGGACATAAGATTTTCCTTGATTTAAAGCTTCACGATATACCGAATACGGTTAAAAAATCAATGGCTGTTCTTTCCTCGCTTGACGTTGATATGACAAATCTTCACGCGGCGGGAACAATTGATATGATGAAGGCGGCGCTTGAGGGCTTAACCCGTCCCGACGGTACAAGACCCGTACTTATTGCTGTAACTCAGCTTACCTCAACAAGCGAAGAGCGTATGCAAAACGAGCTGCTTATCAATGCAGGCATTAATGAAACAATAATAAAATATGCAAACAACGCAAAAGCCGCAGGGCTTGACGGCGTGGTTTGTTCACCCCTTGAAGCGGGTATGGTTAAAGAGTCGTGCGGTAAGGAATTTATTACCGTAACGCCGGGAGTGCGTTTTGCAGACGGCGAGGTTGGCGACCAGGTTCGAGTTACAACTCCCGCAAAGGCAAAGGAAATCGGCTCTGACTATATCGTTGTAGGCAGACCTGTTACCCAGGCGGACGACCCCGTTGCCGCTTACCGCCGCTGCGTAAAAGAGTTTGTCGGATAGGAGAAGAATATGGAAAGCTATAAAAGAGAATTTATTGAGTTTCTTGAAGGCGCCGGCGTTTTAAAGTTCGGCGATTTTACCGCAAAAAGCGGAAGAAAAATTCCGTATTTTATCAACGCGGGCGATATTAAAACGGGCGAGCAGATAAGAAAGCTCGGCGGGTTTTATGCAAAGGCGTATTTTGAAAAGCTCGGAAATAAAAAGGCAGTGCTTTACGGCCCTGCATATAAGGGTATTCCGATTGCCGTTTCCGTTGCCGTTGCTCTTGCGGAAAAAGGGCTTGACGTGCCGTTCTTCTTTAACCGCAAGGAAGAAAAGGACCACGGCGAAGGCGGCGTTTTCGTAGGCTTTACTCCGAAAAACGGCGAGGATATTGTTATCGTTGAGGACGTTATTACTGCGGGAACCGCAATAAGGGAGAGTATGGCTAATCTGTCCTCTCTTAAAAATTCAAAGGTTGCCGCGGTGTTCGTTATGGTAGACCGCAAGGAAAAGGGTAAAACCGAAAAATCCGCAATGCAGGAGGTTGGCGAAGAATACGGCTTCCCGGTATACTCGGTTGTTGACGTTTACGATATAATTGAGTATCTTGAAGAGGATGAAAGCAACCGCGAAAACGTTGAAAGAATTAAAAACTATCTTGCCGTTAACGGAGCAAGTTGATAAAGAGGTATTAAAATGCGTCATTTGTTAGATACAACAGACCTTACTCTCGGTGAAATTGATGAAATGATTGCGATTGCGTGCGACATTATTTCCAACGGAAAAAAGTATTCAAAGGCGTGCGAAGGCAAAAAGCTTGCAACGCTTTTCTTTGAGCCGAGTACCCGAACAAGACTTTCGTTTGAAGCTGCAATGCTTGAGCTCGGCGGCTCTGTTCTCGGCTTCAGCGAGGGCGGTTCCTCGTCAGCCTCAAAGGGTGAAAGCGTTTCGGATACAATCCGTATAGTTTCAAATTATGCGGATATAATTGCTATGCGCCACCCGCTTGAAGGCGCTGCTTACGTAGCTTCGCGCAAGACGGGCGTGCCTATTATCAATGCGGGAGACGGCGGCCACGCGCACCCAACGCAAACGCTTACCGACCTTTTAACCATATACAGGGAAAAGGGAGGCTTCAACGGTTTAACGCTCGGCCTTTGCGGCGATTTGAAATTCGGGCGCACCGTTCATTCGCTTATCAAAGCTATGTGCCGTTATGAGAACGTAAAATTCGTTCTTATTTCCCCAAAAGGCCTTGCAGTTCCCGATTATATTATTACCGATGTGCTTGAACAGAGCGGCTGCGAATATAAAGAGGTTACCTCAATGGAGGAGGTAATGAATGAACTTGATATTCTTTATATGACAAGAATTCAGCGCGAACGCTTCTATTCACAGGAGGAGTATTTAAGGTACAAGGACGCGTTTATTCTTGATACCGAAAAGCTTGAAAACGCAAAGGCGGATTTAACAATTATGCACCCGTTACCGAGAGTCAATGAAATTGCAACCGATGTTGACGATGACCCGCGTGCAAAATATTTTGAACAGGCGCTCAACGGTAAGTACATAAGAATGGCGCTTATTCTCACCCTGTTAAAATGGTATGAGGAAAAGGCTGTTAGTACGGATTATCCCGTAACAATCAACGGTTTCCAATGCACAAATCCGCATTGTATTTCAAACCACGAGCCGCTTGAACAGGTTTCAAAGCTCGGCGAGGATAAATCAACTCTTCGCTGCGTTTACTGCGAAACCCGTACAAAATAGCAAACTTAAACGGGCTGCAAGGCAGCCCGTTTTTTTATGTAATGTTTTAGCCGTTTAAGTGACATATAATTGTAGTACTGCTTAAACATGGTAGGTATACCGATGAAAAGAGAGAAAGAATTAAAAGCAAAAACAGAATTTGACGCCTCGTACGAACTGTACGGGGAAAGTATATTCAATTTCTGCATGAGCCGGCTTTCGTGTGACGTTGAAGCTTCCGAGGACTGCACACAGGAGGTCTTTCTTGTATATTACAAGCGGCTCCTTAAAGGTGAAAGCTTTGAATACCCAAGGGCTTTTCTTTATAAAACCGCGGTTAATATGATTAAAAGAACCAGGCTGAAGCAGGAAAAGCAAAGGGTAAACGAAACCGAGCTTGACGACAGGCTCAATCTCAGCGATTCGGGCTTCGGAGTTGAATCCGAAATCAGCTACGAGCAGATTGTCAGCAGGATAAACTCTATGCTTAACGAAAATGAGCTTCAGCTCTTCACAATGTTTTTTATTGAAAACATTAAGGTTAAGGATATTTCCGAAAAGCTCGGCATAACTCCCGGCACCTGTTCAACACGGCTATCACGCCTGCGTGATAAGGTTAAAAACGGAATTAAGGATTTGATTTAAGAGGGTGATACTATGTTAAGCATTAATAATACAGTACTGAACAAGGTTTTTGACGACGAGGGCTTTATGAATGAAATAAAGGCTTTTCTTAACTCCGTTGCCGACAGCGAGCTTGATAAGCCTGAAAATGAAATAGATTTTGAGCTGATTGACGGCTGCGCCGCGGCAATAATTGAAATTGAAAGCAAAAGCCCCGATAAAGCGGTATATTCTCTTCTCTCATCTGAAGCTTTTGCAAAAAAGGTTCGTTTAGCGGGCAGGGGCTTAAGCGTTACTGTAAGAATAGGGCTGATAGCGGCGCTCCTGGTTCTTTCAACTATTACCGTAAACGCAACCGTAGGCTCCGTAACCGGCTCTTCAATAGTTGAAAATATCGCTTCAGCCGTGAGCGAAAGCAATGAGGAAAAAAAGCAGAAAAAGGATAAAAAGGAAACTACTGTCCAAAGCAGTACCGTGGTATCCGAAACTGCAAAGCCAACTCAACCTGACGAAAAAACAACGGCAAAGGCTGCCGAGCTTACTGATAAAAGCGTTCTTATCAGCAAGGGCGGAATGCCGGAGGACAGCCGTCCCGTGCTCTGCCGCGAATACTATGACAGCAACGATGAGGTGCATTGTACCTTTAAAAGAATATCGCCTTC
>JAFYGD010000014.1 GCA_017543415.1 Eubacterium sp.
AAGGAATGAAGCAAGCACGCCGACTGTTATAGCCTGCTGCTGCGTTTTAACCGCAAGCACCGCGCCGAAAAGCGCAACGGCGGCGTAAACTATACTATTTACAAAACGGGTTGCCGGGTTTGTAATTGAAGAATAAAACACGGCGCGTAGCGAATATTTACCGAGGCGCTCGTTTATTTCGTCAAAGCGTTTAATGTTTTCTTTGCCGTGTGAATAAGCCTCTACGGTTTTCTGGTTACCGAGCATTTCGTCAATAAACGCAGTCTGCTCTCCCCTTGTTTCGCTCTGAAGCTTAAACATTGAATAGGTTTTTCTTGCAATAAACCTTGCAATAAGGAAGGATAGCGGTGTTACTACAACTACTACAAGCGCAATCCAAACGTTTATTGAAAGCATAAACGCAAGCGTTCCGAGGATTGTTACAACCCCCGTGAAAAACTGCGTAAAGCCCATAAGAAGTCCGTCTGCAAACTGGTCTACGTCAGCTATAACGCGGGAAACGAGTTCGCCCGAGGGGTGAGTATCAAGATAGGAAACCGGAAGGACTTCTATTTTTGAAAACGCCCGGTCTCGCATATCGCGAACAACATTGAACGTGATTTTATTATTGCAGGCGTTCATTACCCACTGCGAAAGAGCGACAACACCGATAATAACGCCTATTTTTATCAGAATTGCGGAAATTGCGGCAAAATCAACACCGTTTGTACCGATAATACAGTCAATGGCACGGCCGATAAGAATGGGAACATAAAGAGTTCCCGCAACGCTTACCACCGCAAGGATAAGCGAAGCGGCAAGGTAAAGCTTATACCTTCCGACATAGGAAAAAACGCGTTTAAGAACCTGTTTGTTATTCATAAGCCGCCTCCTCCCTTTCAAACTGAGAGAAGTAGATTTCACGGTAAACTCCGCAGGATTCAAGAAGCTCCTCATTATTACCGATACCGACGCACTTACCGTCGTCAAGAACGATAATTTTGTCTGCGCTTAAAACCGATGAGCAGCGCTGTGAAACAATAAACAAAGTAGGTTTATAATCAAGTGAAAGTATTGCCTCTCTCATAGCCCGCTCGGTTGCAAAGTCAAGAGCCGAAGCGCTGTCGTCAAGCACTATAATTTCGGGCTTTTTAACTATTGCGCGCGCAACGGAAAGCCTTTGCTTCTGGCCGCCCGAAAGGTTTGAGCCGCCCTGCTCAACAACGGTATCAAGCCCGTTTTTATCATATACGTCGTCATAAATCTGCGCTATCCTGAGCGCTTCGTTAATTTCTTCGTCAGTAGCGTCGCTTTTGCCCCATCTGATATTTTCGCGCACTGTTCCGCTGAAAAGAACTGCCTTTTGCATAACGAAGCCTATTTTAGAGCGCAGCTCCTCCTTGCCGTATGCCTTAACGTCAACGCCGTTAACGCGGACCGTTCCTTCGGTCGCGTCATAATAGTGAGGAATAAGCTGAACAAGAGAGCTTTTACCGCTGCCCGTTGAGCCGATAACGCCGATAACCTCTCCCCTGCCTGCTGTAAAGGTTATATTGCTTATGCTTTCATCACCAGCGCCACTGTAGGTAAGAGAAACATCCTCAAAGGAAACGGCGTGGTTATTGCGAACAGATTGTTTTCAGTTTTTTCAAGCGTGTTTTCAATTTCAAAAATCTTTGAAATTCTTGCACCAGAGGCAAAGCCCTTTGTGATTGTTACAACAAGGTTTGCAAATTTTATAAGCTCAACGAGAATCTGGCTCATATAGTTATAAAGCGCAACAACGTTGCCCTGCGACAGCCTGCCATGATAAACTGCAAAGGCGCCGTAACGGATTAAAACGATAACGGCAACGTTAATAAGAACATAGGTAAGCGGGTTCATGAGAGCGGAAACCCTGCCCGCAACGCGCTGAAAATGAGCGAGCAGAGAATTCTTTTCTTTAAACTTTTCATACTCCTGCTCTTCGCCCGTAAAGGCGCGTATTACCCTTGCGCCCGTTATGTTTTCCCTTGTTAAAAGAGTTACGGAATCAAGGGTATTCTGAACGTTTTTATACATGGGAACGGTTTTTTTCATAATTATATAAACCGTAAAGAAAAGCGAAAGGATTACCGCAAGGAAAATAAGGCTTGCCTTAAAATCAATAAACGCCGCCATAACGAACGCGCCGGCAACGATAAACGGCGAGCGCAGGAATAGGCGCAGGGTCATATTTACTGCATTTTGCGCCTGATTAACATCGGAGGTCATACGGGTAATAAGCGTTGAGGTACCCGCCCTGTCAAGCTCAGCAAACGAAAAGCTCTGTATTTTTTCAAAAAGCGAATGGCGAAGCTGAGTTGCAAAGCCCGTTGCTGCTTTTGCGGCAAAGAACTGGGC
>JAFYGD010000133.1 GCA_017543415.1 Eubacterium sp.
AAAGGGGAATTGAGTTGAAGGAAGCTTCAATAGAAGTGCTTGATACCTTGTGGGAAGAAGCCAAGATAATAAAAGGCGAGTAATCGCCTAAATAAAAAATGGAGGAAAAATTATGAACAAAACTGATTTAGTAGCAGCTGTAGCTGCAAAGGCTGACCTTTCAAAGAAAGACGCAGAAGCTGCTGTAGCAGCTGTTGTAGCAGCTATCACCGACGCTCTTGCTGACGGCGATAAGGTTTCTCTTGTTGGCTTTGGTACTTTTGAAACCAGAAAACGCGCAGCTCGCACCGGTCAGAACCCCCGCACTGGCGAAAAGATTAAGATTGCTGCAGCTAAGGTTCCCGCTTTCAAAGCAGGTAAGGCTCTTAAAGACGCAGTTAAATAATTAATGCCTTTAAAAGGGGCTGTTCCTCTGCGGACAGCCCCCTAAATTTTGGTGATAATATGAGAATTGATAAGTATTTAAAAGTCAGCAGAATTATTAAGCGCCGTACAGTTGCAAATGAAGCCTGCGACGCAGGAAGAATAGAGGTAAACGGCAAGGTTGTCCGCGCGTCTTACGACGTAAAGGTAGGCGATAAAATCACCGTAAACCTCGGGCAGAATTCAAGGAGCTTTGAGGTCCTTGAAGTAAGCGAACATGCGCTTAAAGAGGATGCTGCAAAACTTTATAAGCCATTATAAAAAGCTTAGCGGTGCTAAGCTTTTTTATTATTGATGTATTAAATTTTCTATTTCCGATTTCGTAACGGTTTTTATATCCTTTGGCATTTGTATTTCATGCTTTTCGTAGGTGTATGAAATAGCCTGAATAAGTCCCCAAAGCATCATTATAAGTATAATCTGCTTGGGCGAATTGAATATGTAATCCGAAAGTCCGAATATCAGCAGTGAAACGTAAGAAGCCAGAACGGTGATTACAAGCGTAAGAACCTCTGCTTCTTTTGTTTTGATTTCAAGCAGCTTTCCTACGGCGCGTATAATAATTACCGCAAGGAAAATCAGTCCTATTATTCCTAGCTCCGCCCACATTTCAATTACAAAGTTGTGAGCGTGCGGCTTTTTGAGCGCATAGTTGTTTAAAAGAATGTTTCCCGTCTGCTCACAGCCGAACCCCATTCCGAAAATGCACGCGCCTATATGGTGCGTAAGGTAATCCGTTAAATCTTTCCAGATTTCAAAATGCCTTGCCGTTGAAAGCATTGCCTCCTCGGGTGAAACGGGTAAAAACTGAACGTTCGGGTATATGTTGATTTTTCCGTATCTTACAAGCAGAGCAAAAACCGAGCTTCCGCCTGCCGGAATGAAAAGCGCAAGCATTTTAAGCGCGTGGCGCCTGATAAACAAAATGAACATTACCGCCCATGCAGCAATAAGAACATAACATCCCGCACGCGTCTGTGTTGAAGCCATGCCAAAGCTTATAAACGTAAGAGCGGTAAAGCTTAACGCTTTTTCCTTCTTTGTTTTCGCGTTGAGTAACAGATATACTCCGAGCGGGAATGCAACATGCATAAAGCTTGCAAGCAGGTTCGGATTTGAATAAAATCCGCTTGCCCTGTTAGTCCACATAAAGGTTGAAATCTTAAACGGTACAGCAGAATAAACCGCTGTATCAAGCGCGCGGTAAAACGGCGTTGTAAGAACAAAGGAGGAGGGCAGGTATTTGTTTGCGCTTAGTACAAACGTAACAAACTGTACCGCTCCAACCGCACCGTTAACTGCCGCAGAAGCAACAATAGCAATTATTACCTTCTTAATTCTCTCCCTTGTTCTTGCAAGGTTAAAAATCATTACCTGAATTAATATTACCGCCCACCAGAGCCCGGCGCTTCCGAGCGTGTCAAGCTTGGTAGGAGACCATATTGCGCTTATAAGCATTAAGCCCATAAAGCCCATTTCAAGCTTGCCGATATTTCCAACCTTTGCAAGCCTTCCTTCACGAGTCCATTGTCTTTTAAAGATTATGTATGAAATAAAAAGAATAAACGGGCTTATGTATTCAGGCAGCAGCGAAAAGGCAAATACCGTAAACAAAAGGCAGTACCATGCAGGATTTTTTTTGATTTTTGCTTTTAAATCAAGCCTTTCAGTATCTGTAATATCCATAAAATACCTTCCAAAAAATGTCTGTTTCCGACACAATTACTATACTATAACTTATTTTATTTTGCAAGTATGTAATTTTATGTTGAAATCTTTAAAAAGATATTGTATAATATTAAACTGTTATATAATAATTTTATTTAAGGAGTGCGCAAATATGAGCGATAAACTTAATAATAACATCACCCCGGATGAGAATAATGAAACGCTCCAGCCGCCAAAGCAGAATTATGAGGAAAACGATAACTGGCAGTTTGACGGCGTTGCTCATACGCTCGAAAATACGGTAATCGAAAACGATGAGCTTGAAATCGTTATCCCTAAAAAGGAAAGCGAATTTGAAACGCGTGAGCGTCCTTCTGCTGAAAAAACTTCTTCAGCAGCAAGCCCCGCTGAGCCGCGTGAGGACAGCACCAATTCCGTAAAGTTCTTTACAATGGCTGTTTTCCTTCTTATTATGGCAGGCGTTCTTGCTTTCTTCGGAATCCGTTACTATAATACTCCAAATACAACGGAAACCCTTAATCCCGGTAATGTTGCAGTAACAATCGGTGATACCGATGTTTCAATCGGTATGTATAATTACTATTATAATTCAACCGTTAATTATTATCTGCAGCAGGCAAGCTACGGCTACGTTGAGCTTGATTCAACAAAATCCTATGCATCCCAGAAGACTACCGATGAAGACGGTAAAGAGGTTACATGGGAACAGCGCTTCAAGGACGATACTCTTTCACAGCTTCAGAGGCTTGTAGCTTACTATGAAGCTGCAAATAAAGACGGCGTTAAGCTTACCGACGAGCAGAAAAAGCAGATTGACGACGACCTTGAACAGGTTAAGGCAAAGGCAAGCGAAGAGGATATGTCCGTTGATGAGTATATCAGCGTGAACTACGGCGATTACTGCGGACTTGCTACCCTTAAAAAGATGGAGGAAATGTCCTATTCGGCACAGACTTACCTCCGCAAGGCTACTATCGAAATGGTACCCGATGAAGAAAGGGTTAACAAATACTATGAGGAGCACAAGGAAGATTATCAGCAGGTTGAAATGTGCTACCTTGTAATGCAGTATGATGAGGACACCAAGGCTGACGTTATTAAGCAGGCTAAAAAGTATGCTTCGCAAATCAGCAATGAAAATGAGCTTAAAAAGCTTATTCCTATTGCCTGCAAGGATTTAATTGACGCTTATGTTAAAAACGGTACTTACGGTGATGCCGATGCTGTTGCAGAGCAGATTGCCAAATCCTCAACAATGACTGTAACAAAAAGTAATCCCAACCAGCTTCCCCAGGCAATCATAGATTTCCTTTTTGATAAGAACAACAAAAAAGGTTCCTGCAGAACCGTTGCTGACGACGATTATAAGGAAGTATTTATTGTTCTTAAGAACAGCGGTATTTCAGTTTATGACGACACTGTTTACAGCGTAAGGCATATCCTTGTAATGCCCGAAACCGATAAAGCTGACGACGACGATAATACAGAAACTGCAGAGCCTACCAAGGAGCAGTGGAAGGTAGCAAAGGAAACTGCTGATAAGATTTTAAATGAATACAATTCAGGCGAAAGAAACGAATATAACTTTGCGCTTCTTGCAGAAAAGTATTCAGACGATACTGCTTCGCTTTCAAGCGGCGGCAGCAACTTCGGCGGTATTTATTCAAACACTCCGCTCGGTCAGATGGTAAAAGAATTTGAAGGCTGGGCAACGGATAAAAACAGAACCTACGGCGATGTTGACATCGTTAAGTCACAGTTCGGTTATCACATTATGTATTTCATCAGCAGCGGTCCTGCTTATCTTGCAGAATGTAAGGTAGCGGTTCAGCTTGAAATGGAAGACGAATTTGTTGATAAGGCAGAAATCAAAGAGCATAAAAATGCTATGAAGAAAACAAAGGTTGCAAAGCCTCAGTCAGCAAGTCAGCAGTCTGATGCACAGCAGAGCTCTGCAGAGGATTATTCTGTTGAAACTCCTTCTGAAAATTCAGGCGAAGTAACCGGCGACGTTCAGGAATAAACTGTTGAAATGTAAGTAGTGTTGCTGTAGAATATACAGCGATTTAAAATAACCCGTAAAGGAATGATAATTATGGCTAAAGAAACAGAAAAAGAAATGACAAAGCTTGAAGCCAAGGCTGAAAAGGCTAAGGCTAAAAGAGACGAGCTTAACAATGAAATCAAAGAGCTTAAGGAACAAATCCTTAATGAAAAGGAAGAAAAAGAAAAAGAAAAGCTCCGTAAAAAGCGCGATGCTCTTATTGCCCAGAAGGACGCAATTATTATTACTGATGAAAAGGTAAAGGTTCCTATGAGCGCTTCCGCTAAAAGAGGAATTTAGGCTTGCGTTGCTATTGTATGTATTATAGCGCTTCTCTTTGCGTATGTTGCAACGGGTGGAGCAAAGCATGGCTTTATCAGCTCTCTCGGCTGGCCGCAGAAGGTACTCACCGGTATGGTTGTAACAGACGGTGACGGCGAAAAGCACAATATTAAGGTATCAACCTATAACTATTACTTTGCTGTTTATTACAACAATCTTAAGCAGAGTCAGAGTTATTATTCCCAGTACGGAATTGAAGGCGGCAGCGACGTTGATTTTGAAAAGGCGTTCAAAAAGCAGACCACCGAAGATGAGGACGGCAAGAAGATTACATGGGCTGAAAAAGCTGAAAACGCTGTTCTTGACAATATCAAAGAGGTTTACGGCTATTACTATGCCGCTGTAAAAGCAAACGACGGCAAAGAGCCTGAAATTACCGAAGAACAGCAGAAAGAGCTTGACGAAACTCTTGACAGCTATAAGGATTCCGCAAAACAGAACGGCTTTACCTTAAGCGCATATCTTATGGCTGCTATGGGCGACGGTGTTGACGCTGAAACCTTTACCCGTGAAGCTACAGTAGCTTATATTTCCGAAAACTATCAGGAAAACTATCAGGAAGACCTTTCAAATAAGGAATATACCGAAGACGAATATAAGGATTATCTTAAAAAGCATGAAGATGAGCTTGAAAGCGTAGACGTTAAGTTCTTTGAAGCAAGCAATGAAGACGATGCAAAGGCATTCGTTGACGAGCTTAATGAAGACGGCTCCAACTTTGCAGAGCTTGCTGTTAAGTATGCAGATGAGGACGATAAGGATACTTATAAGGACGAAGTAGAAACTACTTATAAAGACGCAACCCGTTCTGTATTTACAAACCTCGGCGCAGCTATTTCCGTTGCAGATGAGAAAAAGGAAAAGGACGATAACGAGGAAACAAAGGAAACCTATCCCGGTTTTGACTGGCTCTTCTCAAAGAAGAGAGCAGCGGGCGACAAGAAAGCATATTCAACCTCAGTCGTATACATTGTTAAACCCGTAAATCTTTCCGATACAAAGACCGTTAACGTTCGCCATATCCTTATTCAGGCTGAGAAGAAGAATGATGAAGGCGAAACCGAAAACGTAAAGCTTTCAGAAGCAAACGGTAAGCAGAGAAAAGCTGCAAAGGAAAAGGCTGAAAGTATCCTTAAGGAATACAACGACGGCAAAAAGACCGAAGAAGCATTTGCCGACCTTGCAAAGAAGTATTCTTCAGACGGTAATGCAAGCGACGGCGGTATCTATGAAAACGTTGTTCCCAACCAGATGGTTTCTTCCTTCAACGCATGGTGCTTTGATTCTTCAAGAAAGAGCGGAGACGTTGAAATAGTAAAAACCGAATTCGGTTACCATATCATTTACTATGTTTCAAAGGGCGACCTTCCCGCTTGGAAATACACCGCACAGCAGGCCATGGCTTCCGAAACCTCTTCAAATACCTTTGAGGAGCTTAAAAAGAAGTTCAAAATCAAGAAGGCTTATCCCGGCGCCTGCTATTTTGAAATAGATACGGATATTGACAGATAATTATGGCAAAAACCCTTAAAAACAAAGAAATTGAAGAATTAAAAAAAGAAAATGCACGCCTTATGGCGGCGCTTAGTGAAGCTGAATTTGAGTGTCAGCGGCTTGAAATAATAAATTCAAACCTTGAGGCTCAGCTCGGTGAATCTAACCGTGAGCTTGAAAAAAACATTGAAATTCTTCAGTCTTTGAAGGGTGAAATTGAATCAATTGTCAATACGCTGAAAAGTAAATCATAAATTAAATCCCCCGTACATATTATTGTGCGGGGGTATTTTTATGAGTGATGAATTCAGCAGGCTAAAGCATACGGTTTATCTTGAAAACAGGGAAAGCCTTTCAATTGGCGGCGTTAAGGATGTAGACGCTTTTAACGAGGAAGAGGTAACCGCTCTTACCGATTATGCAGAATTAACCGTAAAGGGAAGGGAGCTGCACGTTGAAGCGCTTGACCTGGAAACGGGGGTCCTTCGCCTTACAGGTCAGATTGACGCGGTAATATACAGTGACCGTGCTGTAACTAAAGGCTTTATGAAGAAGTTGTTTTCATAGTTAAGGTATTTGCAGCGTTTTCTCTGCTCGGCTTCATTTCCGGTGTGGTTTATGATATTGTTACCGCTATTGAAAAAGCTCTTATTCTTAAAACCTTTAAGTTTATATCAGACTTTCTTTTTATGTGCTTTGCTGCTTTTGCGTACATCTGTTTTCAGCTTGCCTTCGGAAAAGGAGAAATAAGGTGGTACTTTTTCTTCTTTTTCGCACTCGGTTACAGCCTTTATGTGTTCAGCTTGCATAGAATTTTTCCACCGTTTTTTGCGTTTTTAACACGTCCGTGGGTAAAACTGTTAAAATTTCTTTCAAAAAAATTAAAAAAGGGTGAAAAATCTTTAAAAAAACTATTGCATTTTGCTAAATAAATATATTATAATATATATGTTGTATACCACTTGTGAAGAGGTGCATATATATTGAATAAAATGTCATTAAAGCTCAATAAGAAAAACGCCGCCCGTCTTTCGGTTATGGCGCTTATTGTTGTGCTTGCTGTTTATTGTGCGTTTACTCTGCTCAGCAATTATTCGGATATCAGCCGTCTTAAAACGCAGGCTGCAAAGGTTAACGCCCAGTACGAACAGCAGGTTAATGAAAATGATAAAATCAGAGCAATTTTAAACTCGGATAATAAGGATGAATATATCGAACAAAAGGCAAGGGAAAAGGGTTACGCCAAAGAGGGCGAAATTGTCTTTTATGATATTTCATCAAACAGGTAATTAACAGGGCGGTGTTAACCGCCCGTTTTTAATGAGGTAAATTATGAGAATGCTAATGGTTTCGCCCTGCCTTATGGGCGTTGAAGGGCTTGTTGCCGAGGAGCTTAAACAGCTCGGAGCGGAAAACGTAAACGCACAGAATGCAAGGGTGTTTTTTGAAGGCGATGAAACAATTCTTGCGCGCGCAAATATCTGGGCCCGCTGTGCAGAAAGAATACAGATTGTTCTTGATACCTTTTTCGCAACAAGCTTTGAAGAGCTTTTTGTTCAGGTGAAGGAGCTGCCCTGGAGTGAGTTCATAGGCAGTAAGGATACCTTTCCCGTTAAAGGCTTTTCGCTTAATTCCGCGCTTCATTCGGTTCCTGACTGTCAGAAGATTATTAAAAAAGCAGTTGTTGAAAGTCTTAAGGAGGATTACGGAGTATCCTGGTTTGAGGAAATCGGTCCCGTTCATCAGATTCAGTTTTCAATTCTTAAGGACGAGGTAACAATTATGCTTGATACCTCTGGCGCGGGGCTGCATAAAAGGGGATACCGCCCGAAGGGTAATGACGCCCCGATTCGCGAAACCCTTGCAGCGTCAATGTGTCAGCTTTCACGCCTGAGGCATTACCATACTCTTTATGACCCGTGCTGCGGAAGCGGAACAATCCTTATTGAAGGCGCAATGCTTGCAAATAATATTGCCCCCGGTATCAACAGAAACTTTGATGTTGACCGCTGGGGATTAATCCCCGAAAGCGTGTGGATGAGCGAGCGCGAGCGTTGCCGCGACCTTATTAAAAAGGATACAGATTTCATAGCCTTCGGAAGTGATATAGACCCTGCTTCCGTTGAACTAACTCTTGCTAATGCAAAAAATGCAGGCGTGCTTGATAAAATTCGCGCACAGGTAAGAGATATAAAGGATTTCAGCCCCTCAACCGAAAAGGGAACGCTTATTACTAATCCGCCTTACGGCGAGCGTATGCTTGATATAAAAGAGGCTGAAAGAATATATAGAATTATGGGCGAGCGCTTTGAGCAAAAGCACGGCTGGTCATACGGTATAATTTCACCTGATGAGGAGTTTGAAAAATGCTTCGGCAAAAAGGCTGATAAACGCCGTAAGCTGTATAACGGTATGCTGAAATGTCAGTATTATATGTATTTCAAATAGCATATAAATTTAAAAAATAATGTATTTGTAAAATATTTTGTTAATACTATTGACAAATAGGAAAAACTTGCTAAAATATAATGTGTTAGCACTCGTAAGTACAGAGTGCTAATTTTACAGGCAAATTAATAAAGAGGTGACATATATGACTATTAAACCACTTGCAGACAGAGTACTTTTAAAAGCTGTTGAGGCAGAGGAAACTACTGCTTCGGGTCTTATTCTTGCAGCTTCCGCTCAGGAAAAGCCCGAAATTTCAGAGGTAGTGGCAGTTGGCGAGGGTACCGAAGAACATCCTATGACCGTTAAGGTCGGCGATAAGGTAATTATCAGTAAGTATTCGGGAACCCAGGTTAAGCTTGACGGTATTGAATATACCATTTCAGAGGTTAAAGATATCCTCGCAGTTGTAGAATAATTTTGGAGGCGAATTATAATGGCAAAAGATATTATTTACGGTGAAGAAGCGCGTAAAGCTCTTCAGTCCGGTATTGATAAGCTTGCAAATACAGTTAAAATCACGCTTGGCCCAAAGGGCAGAAATGTAGTTCTTGATAAAAAATACGGTTCACCGCTGATTACCAATGACGGCGTTACCATTGCAAAGGAAATCGAGCTTGACGACAGCTTTGAAAATATGGGCGCGCAGCTTGTTAAGGAGGTTTCCTCCAAAACAAATGACGATGCGGGCGACGGTACAACTACCGCAACCCTTCTTGCCCAGGCTCTCGTTCGCGAGGGTATGAAAAATGTTGCCGCAGGGGCAAATCCGATGTCGGTTAAAAAAGGCATTGAGGGTGCTGTAAACGCAGCCGTTGAGGCTGTTAAGGGCGGCAGCGTTGCCGTTAAGGATAACGCAGATATTGAGCGTGTTGCAACCGTTTCAGCGGGCGACAGCTATATCGGCTCGCTTATTGCAGAGGCTATGGAAAAGGTAAGCGCTGACGGCGTAATTACCATTGAGGAAAGCAAAACCGCAGATACCGTTTGCGAGGTTGTAGAGGGTATGCAGTTTGACCGCGGCTATATTTCACCTTACATGGTAACTGACGCGGATAAAATGGAAGCCGTTATTGACGATGCAATGCTTCTTATTACCGATAAGAAAATCAGCACTGTTCAGGATATTCTTCCTCTTCTTGAAAGCGTTCTCAAATCAGGCAAAAAGCTTGTAATTATTGCTGAAGACGTTGAGGGCGAGGCTCTTCAGACCATTCTTCTCAACAAGCTCCGCGGTACATTTACCTGCGTTTGCGTTAAGGCTCCCGGCTTCGGTGACAGAAGAAAGGATATGCTTCAGGATATCGCAATTCTTACCGGCGGTACGGTTATTACTTCCGACCTCGGTCTTGAGCTTAAGGATACAACAATGGCAATGCTCGGCACAGCCCGTCAGGTTAAGGTAACAAAAGAAAATACAATTATCGTTGACGGCGCAGGCAACAGCGACGATATCAAAGCCCGCGTTCAGCAAATCAGAACCGCTATTGAAG
>JAFYGD010000015.1 GCA_017543415.1 Eubacterium sp.
CGAACGGCAGGAACGGTAACTTATCCGTCAAGCATAATGGTAATTGCAGCAATGAATCCCTGCCCCTGCGGATATATGGGGCACCCGAGCCGCGAATGCACCTGCTCGGAGGCGGCGAAAAAGCGTTACCGCGATAAGGTTTCGGGCCCTTTGCTTGACAGGATTGATATACATATTGAGGTTCAGAACATAGATTACGAACAGCTTTCCGGAAAGCAGAAGGAGGAAAGCTCCGCCGAAATAAGAAAGCGCGTAAATGCAGCGCGCGCAATTCAGCAGGAGCGCTTTAAGGGTACAAAAATTACCTGCAACGCAAAAATGACTCCGCGCGCAACGCGTAAGTACTGCGTGCTTTCGCCCGAAGCGGACGCACTTTTAAAGCAGAGCTTTGACTCGCTCGGTCTTTCGCCGAGAGCGTATGATAAAATTTTAAGAATTTCCCGTACCATTGCGGATTTGGCGGGCAGCGAAACCATTGAGCTTGCCCACGTTGCAGAGGCAATTCAGTACAGAAGCCTTGACCGCAAGTACTGGAGATAAAGGAGGACGAAATGGAAAAGTATATTGAAACCACAATGCAGAATTTAGAGAAAAACGGCATAAAGGCGTTTTACGTTGAAACGAAGGAGGAGGTTGTACCCCTTATCAAAACCCTTGCGGCAAAGGGTGAAAGCGTGTCGCACGGCGGCAGCGTAAGCCTTAAGGAATGCGGTGTTTACGAGCTTCTTGCAGGCGGCGACTACGATTACATTGACCGCTCAAAGTATGAGGGCGAGGCAGTGCGCGAGGCGTATATAAAGGCCTTCGGCTGCGATACTTATTTCTGCTCCTCAAACGCCGTTACCGAGCGCGGCGAGCTGTATAACGTTGACGGCAACTCAAACCGCGTTGCCTGCATAGTTTACGGACCGAAGCAGGTAATTATGGTTGTAGGCAAAAACAAAATTGTTCCCGATATAAACGCGGCAATTCAGCGCGTTAAGGAAAAGGCGGCTCCGCCGAACTGCGTAAGGCTGAACATTCCCTCCGCCTGCTCAAAGCTCGGCAAATGCGTTTCGCTTACAAAGGAAAACCCCTTTATGTGCGACGGCTGCGCGGCGGATTCAAGAATCTGCTGCAACTACGTTGTTTCTGCAAAGCAGCGCCATAAGGACAGAATCAAGGTTATTATCGTTAACGAGGATTTGGGTTATTAAAAAATGAAGAATAAAGATATCAATATCCGCGACCCGTTTGTGCTCAGTGAAAACGGAAAGTATTATATGTACGGAACAAGGGCAAAAAACTTCGGCGTTAACGTTGACGGCGTTGACGTTTACGTTTCAGACGACTTGGAAAACTGGAGCGAAGCGAAGGAATGCCTGCGCTCGTCCGATTACGGGCTTAACGGCGGCGTTAACTGGGCGCCCGAGGTGCATAAATACCGCGGGGCGTACTATATGTTCATTACCTTTACGCAGAAAAACGGGCTTCGCGGAACCTACGTTCTTGTTTCCGAAAAGCCCGAAGGACCGTTTAAGCCGCACAGCATTGGCGCGGTAACGCCCGACGGTTGGGAGTGCCTTGACGGAACGCTTTATGTTGAAAACGGCGTGCCGTACCTCGTTTTCTGCCACGAGCATACGCAGATTATTGACGGAACGGTTTGCTATATCCGACTGAGCGACGATTTGACAAAGTCAGTCGGAGAGCCCGTAACGCTTTTCAGCGGCTCCGAGCCGGACTTTGTTGACGGGCCGATAAGTAACGGCCACTACGTTACTGACGGGCCGTATATGTTCAGAACAAAAACGGGCGTACTGCTTATGCTCTGGTCAACCTTTATCCGCGGACAGTATGCGGAATGTCTTGTGCGTTTTGAAAACGGAATTAACGGCACCTTTGAGCATCTTGAGCCGCTGATTGACGATGACGGCGGCCACGGTATGGTGTTTTACGCGGGGGAGAGGCTTATGCTTACCTTCCACACGCCGAACGTTACGGATTATGAGCGCCCGAAGTTTATTGAGCTTGCCGACAAAGGCAACACGCTTATAAAAAAAGCTGACTGATAATTCAGTCAGCTTTTTGTTTTTTTACGCAATCAGAAGCTCGATTGCCTTTTCAAGTAAATCGAAGAAATGCTCAACGATTTTCTTATCCTCGTCGTTGCCGCGAACGCACATTGAAAGGGTTAATTCCTTCCGCATTGACGTTGCGGAAAGAAGAACGTAGGGCTTGTATTTAACCGCGCCGCTCATAAAGCCGTCCGTAGGCTCATGGCCGTCAAGCGAAAGCTTCTGAACATCAAGAATACCGATGTTGCTCATTGCAAGCAGCGGGTTTGCATAGCCCACCTTGATTATTTCCTCGCTCGCCGCAAGCGGCATAATCTTATATCCGAGCGAAAGCAGCGGAAGTCCGTGAAGGCCCATAAAGCGGTCCTGCTTGAACTGATTTGAGGAATTGATTACATAGTCAAGGGTTTCAAAAATATCGTTTCCCCTTTGCGGTACCTTGCACTGCATCCAGGCGGTCTGGTTTGTTACACCCTGTCCGTCGCTGTCTTTAATGTGTCGGCGAAGGTCTATTGCGCAGGAGATTGAAACGCTGTCAAACGGGTTGAACATTGCAAGCTCGTAAAGCGCCCAGAAATATGCCGTCAGCAGCATATCGTTTATTGTTGCGCCGCGCTGCTTTCCCGCCGCGCGGATTTGGTCAAACTTTTCCGCTGAAA
>JAFYGD010000134.1 GCA_017543415.1 Eubacterium sp.
GGCGGCTCAATGCCCGACGCTATCGGTATCCCCGAGGATATGCTCCGTCAGGCAGCAGCTATGGCTGTTTGTAAGGTAAACGTTGACAGCGATATCCGTATTGCCATGACCGCTGCTTTAAGAAAGCACCTTACCGAAAACCCGACTCACTTTGACCCGCGTCAGTACCTCACTCCCGCAAGAGACCTTATTGAAGAGGTTGTTATGCACAAGATTGACAAGGTATTCGGCTCAACGGGCCACGCATTTGACTGATAACAATTAATAACAGACGGCGCAATATGCGCCGTTTTTTATTTGATTTTGATTTTTTGCTTGACAAACGGATTTTTGTGTGCTATATTCAAGGTGTATTAAGCGTATTAATCGAATTAATACGGTTGATACAGACGAACAAAGGGGTGAAACGATGATTAGCATTAATTACCGCAGCGCTCTGCCGTTATACGAGCAGGTAAAGGAAAGCTTTATCCGGCTTATTATGACGGGCGCGCTTAAGCCCGACGAACAGCTCCCCTCCGTTAGAGAGCTTGCCGTTGAGCTTGCAATCAACCCCAACACCATTCAGCGAGCCTACCGTGAAATGGAAAGTGAAGGCTATATTTACACGGTTTCGGGCAGGGGCTGCTTTGTTGCAAAGCAGGAGGAAGCGCGGGCAAACACCGCACAGCTTCTTGAAAGCTTTAAGGACGCGGCGGCAAAGCTGATATTCAACGGTGTTGAAGCAGAGCAGCTGAAAAAAGAACTTGAAAAAATAAACAGGGAGGTTGGAAACAATGATTGAAATAAGAAATGTTGTTAAAACCTTTGACGGCTTTGCAGCCCTGAACGGCGTTAATATGAACGTTGAAAAGGGCTCGATTTACGGGCTTGTGGGCCCCAACGGCGCGGGCAAAACCACGCTGATGAACACGTTTTGCGGAATTCTTATGGCTGACGGCGGAACCCTTACCGTTGACGGCGAAAGCGTTTTTGAAAACAACGCGGTTAAAAAGAGAATTGTTTATATTTCCGACGACGTATTTTATTTTCACAATTCAAACACCGAAAGCCTGAAGAAATTTTACATGGGGCTTTACCCCGATTTTGACACGGCAAAGTTTGAGGAGCTGAAAAAATATTTCCCCTCAATCAACCCGAAGTCAAACGTGCGCAGGCTTTCAAAGGGTATGAAAAAGCAGGTTGCGTTCTGGCTTGCAATTTGCTGTAAGCCCGACATCCTTGTTCTTGACGAGCCCGTTGACGGACTTGACCCGATGATGCGCCACCAGGTATGGTCGCTGATAATGAAGGATGTTGCGGAGAGGAGCACAACCGTTCTTGTTTCCTCTCACAACCTCAGGGAGCTTGAGGATGTGTGCGACACCGTAGGAATTATGTATAAGGGCAGAATTATTATTGAGGCTGCGCTTGACGACCTCAGGGAAAGGCTGCTCAAATATCAGGTTTCCTTTAACGAGGATACCGAAATAAGCGAACTCGGCTTAAATATTTTAAGGGAAAAGAAAACCGGCAGGGTTTACGAGCTGATTATCACGGGCGACAGAAACGAGATAACCGAAAAGCTCAAATCCTTTAACCCGCTTTTCGTAGAGGAGCTGCCGATGACGCTTGAAGAAATTTTCATTTATGAGTTAGGGGAGGTTGACGATGAAATCAAACAAATGCTTATTTAGCAAAACGGTTTTCAAATCAAACGTTCTTCGTTTTCTTCCGTTTGCCGCTCCGCTTTTGATTGCAGAGCTGATTGCCTTTCCGCTGGCTCTTTTCAACAGCGAAAGGAATTTTGACTTAAATACCTTTTCTTCGGTAAGCCTTGCTTCCGATATTATTTCAATGCTCTTTGCAGGGCTGTTCGTTTTGCTTGTATTTTCGTACCTGTTCAAAGCGAATTCCTGCAACGCATTCCACGCCTTTCCGATAGGAAGAAAGGCTCTGTTTACAACGGGAGTAATAAGCAGCTATGTTTTGCTTGTTGTTCCGCAGCTTATTGCCTTTGCGGCGGGCATTCCCGTAATTATGCGTTACGGCGCGCTTCCTTCGCAGTACATTACGCTCGGGCTTACCTCAATTTTCGGCGTTTCGCTTATTGCGGTAGCAACGGCTGTGCTTGCAGTTATGCTTGCGGGCAACTTCTTTGCCGCAGTTGTTCTTTACGGAATTATTAACTTCCTTTACGTTGCCGCAGATACGGTTCTTAACGCGGCGATAAGGGATTTCGGCGTAGGTCTTGACTATACGGAGGTCCTTGGGCGCGACCTCGGGCTTTCACCGTTTGCAAGCCTTGTTGTAAACAAAGCGGGGCTCGGCGGAGGACTCGGCTACGAGCATAACACCCAGCTTAAGGATTACTACAAGCTTCTTATAATCTTTGCCGTTGCGGCAATCGTTATCCTTGCTGTTTCATGGCTGCTTTACAAAATCAGAAGGCTTGAAACCGCGGGAGATATGGTAAGCTTTAAGGTTGAAATTCCCGTTCTGAGCGTTATCGCTTCCGTTTTCGGCGGCGCGTTCTTTACGGCGCTGCTTGACGCAATTTTCTCCTTCGGCAATATTGCAATGATTATTACCTATA
>JAFYGD010000135.1 GCA_017543415.1 Eubacterium sp.
GCTTAAGTTTTAAAATATCGCCGAATGCCGCAAAGGTTTCTTTAATTGAAACCTTTTTGATTTCCTCGCCTTCGGCAGGCTTTCTCGGCTCATATACGCCGTTAAGCGAATTACAGCAGATAAAGCCGAGGATTATTGCAAGCACGCTGATTATTGCCGCGATAACCGCATATGCGTTGCTTTCATATTTTTTGCCGAGAAGAATTGCAACCGTTGGCACAAGAGCGGGAAGAATATTTCCTATTCCCACGCATATTGCGTTGAGAAGTGAAGAAAGAGAACGGATTGAAGTTCTTTCATCGTAATCCTCCGTAAGCTCGGGAACAATTGCATAATAGGGTATTGAATACATTGTATAGAAAATCCATATACCCATTGAAATAAACGTATAAAGGATAACCTTTGCAAGCTGGGAGGTGAACCCCGCGCCGATACTCGTCCACGCAACAATGAATATTACTGCAAGCGGAAGTATTGAAACACGCATAACCTTACGCTTGTCAACAAGGGGCTTATCCGTATAGTTTCCGATAATCGGGTCTGTTACGGCATCCCACGCAATGGATATAAAAATAATAATTGAACTGAACATAGGCTTAATACCTACAATTTCATTAAGAAACGTCAGGTAATAAGTATAGAACATATTGTAGAACAGCGATTCGGTAAAAATACCGAAGGCATATCCCAGTTTTTTCTTTTTTGTAAAAGTCTTTTTCACTTTGCGTCCTCCTAAAAATTAATACTCTTATATTATAAAACTTTAAGTTATAGTAATCAATATATAATTAAAAAAAAGAAGGGCAAGCCCTTCTTTAGTTTTTTATCTTCGCGGAGGCGGAAGGTCGTCATTCCGTCTGCTGCGGTTGGTGTTTCTGATATTTCTGTTCATTTCCTCATCAAGCTGTTCGCGGCGGCGGCGTTTTGCTGCAGAGCGCTTTTTTGCCTTTTGCATACGGTTGATGAATACCGCAATATAAATTCCCACAAGAAGAATTAAGATAAGCAGTACGGCAAGAACCGATTTCCTTCCGAAGAAATTACGCAGCGAGGTATATAGCTTGAGGAAGGTTGAAAGCTCAACGCTTTTACCTGCCACAAGGCGTGTTTTTGCAATTACCTTTCCGCCGTAAACAAGCTGCGCATCGCAAACATAGTCGCCCTGACTAATCGGTGCCTCAATACTGTCAGGGCATTTTACGGGCTTTAGCAGCACGGCCGAAGGGTCAAGCCCTACGGGTACAAGGGTGGTAACGTCCTTTTCGGATACGAGCTGAATTGTATCCGCATCCTTACCGTTGATTACGGGGATTTCGTTTACAACATCGTTTGCGCGGATTACGGTTGAATACTTCAGCGAATCAAACGCCCAGTTGAAAAGCGTTTTGGAATCAATAAACGAGCATTTTGTTTCATAACCGTCAAGCATTTTAACGGGCGAATCCATAACTATTGCAAGGTAGTTATAACCGTCCTTGGACGCCTTTGTTATAACGCAGTAGCCCGCTTCCGTTGTTGAGCCAGTTTTAATACCCTCGGCATATTCGTAATAATATGTAATATGGTATTTATCAAGCATAAAGTTGGTATGAATAAAGGTATATCCGTTATACTCATACGTTTTGGTTGTTGCAATCTTTGCGAATATTTCGTTTTTCATTGCCTCAATAGTCATAAGCTTCATATCCGCAACCGTTGTATAATGGTCGGGGTCGTGAAGCCCGTCCGGATTGGTAAAATGCGTTCCCGTACAGCCGATTGAGGTTGCCCAGTCATTCATCATTTTAACAAATTCCATTGTATTATCCGCAACGTATTCCGCAAGCACCTGACAGGCGTCGCAAGCGGAATGAACCATTGTTAAATACAAAAGCTGTTCAATAGTAAGCACATCGCCTACCTGAAGTCCCGCAACCTGCGCGCCGGTTCCCGCAAGCGCGTCAATTGCAGCCTTTGACACCTTGGTTTTAGCCTGAAGGTGAGGGGTATTGTTAATTGTTACCATTGCGGTTGCAATTTTTGTAAGGGACGCGGGGTATTTCTTTTTATCCTTATTCTTCTGGGCAATAACGGGATAGCTTTCGTCATCAAGGGAAACGAGCATATATGCATCCGCATACACCTTGTCAGGCACCTTATACATACCCTTATCGCCGTTAACGTCCTTTGCAAGGGCGGTAAAGGGAGCAGAAACGCTTATAATTATGCAAAATGAAATAATAACAGAAAGCAATTTTTTCATATACTTGACACCTTAATAAATAAAAGTTATTATTATAATAACATATAAAAATTTAAAGTTCAATATTTTTGAGGATTTAAAAATGGTATATATTACGGGAGACACCCACGGCGATTTGGCTTTTTTTAAAAGCCCGAAGCTCAGGAAGCTTACAGAGGATGACACTCTGATTATCTGCGGCGATTTCGGCTTTCTGTGGGACGGAAGCGAAAATGAAAAAAAGGCTTTAAAAGCCCTTGAAAAGAAAAAATACGTTATTTGTTTTGTTGACGGAGCACACGAGAATTTTGACATTCTCAACTCATATCAGCCCTACCGCTACAAGGGCGGTGACGCGCATAAAATTGCTTCAAACATCTATCATTTACGGCGCGGAGAGATATTCACCTTTGAGAAGAAAAACTTTTTTGTTATGGGCGGAGGTGAAAGCGAGGACCGCGATATGCGCGAGGAGGGCAAAACCTGGTGGAAGGAAGAAATGCCCAACTCTGAGGAGCTGATGACCGGAGCGCAGAATCTTAAGGACTGCGGTTTTTCGATTGATTACGTACTGACTTACGAGGCGCCCGCGATTGCAAAGGATTTCATTCGCCTTCACACCAACCGCGAAATGCACCTTACGCCGCTTAACACCTACCTTCAGGAGTTGATGAAAAGCGTTGAATACAAGCACTGGTACTTCGGTTCGCTGCACATGGATTTACCGATTAGCAGCAAAATGACGGCAGTGTTTGAGGAAATAATTGAAATAAA
>JAFYGD010000136.1 GCA_017543415.1 Eubacterium sp.
AGCTTATTCCCGTAACGGCGCAGACCGTGCCCGCCTCGGCTTCGTCCGCCGTACTGAATTTATCGCCGGAGTATATTCTTATCTGGTTGACCTTTTCTGCGTTTTTGTTTTTATCGCTTTTAAGAACATCTTTAACCTTAAGCGTTCCTCCCGTTACCTTCAGATAGGTAAGGCGGTTGCCCTGCGGGTCCTCCGCAATTTTGAAAACCCGTCCGCCGAATTCGCTGCTGTAATTCGGCATTTCGCTGTAAGTGTAAAAGCATTCCAGAAACTCGTCAATACCGCTGAGCTTAAGAGCGGAGCCGAACATACAGGGAAAAACTTTTCTGTTTTTTATTGCCGTAATAATGCTTTCTTTTTTTATACACGAGCTGCCTTCATATTCGTTCAGCAGCCCGTCGTCGCAAAGCGCAAGGCTTTCAAAAAAGTCCTCGCTGCCGTCGTTTTCAAAATCAATGCAGCCGTCGCTTAGCCTTGCTTTGAGCTGATATATTATTCTGTCCTTTTCAGCCCCGTCAAGGTCCATTTTGTTAATGAACAAAAAGCAGGGAACGGAGTATTTGTTAAGCAGGTTCCACAGCGTTACCGTGTGCGCCTGAATTCCGTCTGTTGCGCTTATAACAAGCACCGCGTAATCAAGCACCTGAAGCGTGCGCTCCGTTTCAGCCGAAAAATCAACATGTCCCGGTGTGTCAAGCAGGGTGAATTCCGTGTCCTTGTATTTAAGGATTGCCTGCTTTGAAAAAATGGTAATTCCTCTGTCGCGTTCAAGTGAAAAGGTGTCAAGGTACGAGCTGCCGTGGTCAACTCTGCCGAGCTTTGAAATGCTGCCCGTGCGGTAAAGCAGGGCTTCGGATAAAGTGGTTTTACCCGAATCAACATGGGCAAGTATACCCGCAGCAATCCGTTTCACCCCTTCACCTCCAATGCGTTATGCTTCCATTATAATAAAAAAATATATTTATTTCAATACAAATCATCTATTGTGTTTTAATTTAATTGTGTTATAATGGTAATTCAGTGAGGTATAGTTATGATTGATAAGATTAAAGAATTACTTAATAAATACCGTGAAATAATCCTCTACATTATATTCGGAGTTATTACAACCTTTGCAAACTGGTTAACCTATGCCGTTATGGTAAGGCTTTTTAAGGTCGATTTGAGTACGGTAAAGGTTGAAGGAAATATCGTTTACGCCGTATTCCACGGCTCAAGCGGAAAGAATATAACCCTGCTGTTTATTGCAAATCTTATTGCGTGGGCAGTCGGCGTTGTAGTCGCGTTTGTATCAAACAAGCTCTGGGTTTTTGAATCAAAATCGTGGAAGCCCAAAACCGTAATGAAGGAAGCAAGCGGCTTTACCGCCGCAAGGCTTGCAACGGGCGTGCTTGAATGGTTCGGAATTCCCGCACTTATTCTTGCAGGTATGAACCAGAGCTTTTTGGGAATAGAGGGCTTCCCCGCAAAAATACTTGTGTCCGTAGTGGTTGTTATTGCAAACTACGTTTTCAGTAAATTCTTAATATTCAGAAAGAAAAAGCAGGATAAATAATCCTGCTTTTTTATTTTATTCAAAATAGTATACTCTTGTTTCGTAGGGGCGGGTTTTAAAGCCGTTGCCCTGAACGGAAACGTTGGGATAGTTGCAAAGGATTGCCTTGCCCGTATTAAGGTCAAAGCCCTTCGGAGCCTCAAAAGCAACGTTTTCCTCGGTGAACGAATTAATTACAAGAAGGCGCTTGCCGTTGTAATTCCTTTCGTAAACGTAAAGCTTGTCGGAACTCTTGTAATGCTCCTTGTAATCGCCCCATTTGGCAACCTCGTTTTCCTTTTTGAACTTAATCAGCGCTTTGTAGTGGTTAAGTATGGAATTCGGGTCAGCCGCTTCTTTTTCTGCGTTAATGTCTTTGTAGTTAACGTTAACGGGGAACCACGGAGTGCCCGTTGTAAAGCCTGCGTTTTCGCTTCCGTCCCACTGTACCGGAGTTCTTGCGTTATCGCGCGTGGACTTGTATGCCCACTCCCACGCCTTGTCTTTACTTAGGTGAACCTTTTCGGTAAATACCTTGTAATTGTTCTTTACAAATACGTCCTCGTATTCGTCAATGGAATTCAGCCTTGTGTTGAGCATACCGATTTCCTGGCCCTGATATATAAACGGAGTACCCTGCTGAAGCATATACATATTTGCCAGCATTTTGCCCGATTCGGTTCTGTACTTTTCGCTTCCGTAGCGTGAAATAATCCTCGGGTGGTCGTGGTTTTCAATGTAAAGCGTGTTCCATGCAACGCCGTTTATTTCCTCCTGCCAGCGTGAAAACGCACCTTTCATTCGTTTAAGGTTAAAGGGTCTCTGAATGTAGTCAATCAGAAACGCGTCAGCGTCAATGTGCTGGAAGTGGAACATAAGGTCAAGCTCTTTTTTATCCTCACTTATGTATTTAAGCGCTTTTTTCGGCGTCATTAGCGGAGCCTCGCCGACGGTAAAGCAGTCAAATTCATCCGTTACCTCACGGTATTCGCCTAGGTATTCGTGGATGTGCGGACCGTCCATATAGTTTTCAAGTCCTGTCATCGTGGGCAGCGGAAAACCGTTTGGAAGGCCTTTTTTCTTTGAGATAAAGGTTATAACATCCTCTCGGAAGCCGTCTACGCCCATCTCAAGCCAGAAGCGCATTATGTCCTTAACCTCCTGCCTTACGGCAGGGTTGTCGTGGTTAAGGTCGGGCTGCTTTGTTGCAAATATGTGAAGGTACCATTCGTTTAATTTTTCGCTGTATTCCCATGCCTTGCCCTCAAAGCAGGAAAGCCAGTTGTTCGGCGGACGCTTGCCCTTGCCCTCGCGCCAGAAATAGTAATCGTGGTAGGGCGAGCTTTTATCCTGTGATTTAATAAACCAGTCGTGTTCGTCCGACGTGTGGTTTACAACAAGGTCCATAATAACCTTAATGCCCCTTGCGTGCGCCTCGTCAAGCACCTTTTTGAACAGCTCAAGGTCTCCGTATTCGGGATGAATGTTTTTGTAATCCGCAATGTCATAGCCGTAATCGGCATTTGGTGAAGGATAAAGCGGGGAAAACCAGATGCAGTTAATTCCCAAATCCTTAAGGTAGTCAAGCTTTGAAAGAACGCCCTCAAGGTCACCTATGCCGTCGCCGTTGCCGTCGCAAAAGGAACGTGGCCAAATCTGGTAAACTATAAGCTCCTTGTACCAGCTGTTGTCATATTTCTGCATAAAACTCTCCTGTATAATTCCGATTTTATTTAATGTCCTTGCAGGTTATGAAATCAATTCCCGTACCGAATAAATCGGCAATAACAACATCGCCGGCTTTAATCGGAACCTTAAGCTCAATTGAATCAAGCATTTCCATAGCTTCAAACATTTTGCCCTTGGGAATTGCGCCGTTGGTTTTAACGGGACATCTCGGTTCCGTTTCCTTGTTGGTTCTTACGGTTGAGGTAACAACTCTAACGGGATTAAGAAGCTCGTTTTTTCCGTAAACAGCGCCGCGCGGACAGGCGTTACCCGTTACCGCGTAGTCGTTTTCTTCGTCAACCTTAAGGTGACAGCCTCTCGGGCAGGTAATACAAATTAACTCTGTCATTCCTCAATATCCTCCGCAGTTACAGTAATTTCGTCGCCCATTATTGCGTCAAGCAGGCGTCTTGAAAGCCTTACTCTTTCCATTTCACCGGGCGCCATATGCGCGCGCTTTAGCTGAGCAACTATGTTTTCGCCGTCTCTTACAACTATTTTACTTGTTTCAAAAATTCTTCTCGGTCTGAAGAAGATTTCGGCGTCCATGGCTTCGCGGTGTATCCTGAGCGGTACAATAAAGCCTACGCCGTCGCCCTCTTTAACCTTGATTGCGTTTTGCCTTGAACGCGAACCGAGCTTAACGTATTCAGCCGCAGCGCGTCCCGCCTTCTGGCTTTCGCCCGTTACGTAGTCAACAAGGTCGTGAACGTGAACAACGTTACCGCTTGCAAAAATACCTTCGGTAGAGGTTTCCATGTTTTCCCAGACTACATCGCCGTTAGTGGCAGGGTCAACATCAATGCCTGCAGTACGTGTAAGCTCGTTTTCGGGTATAAGACCTACGGAAAGGAGCACCGTATCGCAATCAAAGTCGATTTCCGTTCCTTTAATGGGACGTCTGTCGGGGCCGACTTTTGCAATCGTAACGCCTTCAACGCGTTCCTTGCCGAGGATGTCAATAATCGTATGTGAAAGGTAAAGCGGAATATCAAAATCGTTAAGGCACTGAACAATGTTTCTCTGAAGTCCTCCGGAATACGGCATAACCTCAACGCAGGCAAGTACCTTTGCGCCTTCAAGGGTCATACGCCTTGCCATAATAAGTCCGATATCGCCCGAGCCTAAAATGATAACCTTTTTGCCTACCATATGTCCTTCAATGTTAACGTACCTCTGCGCCGCGCCTGCGGTAAGTACGCCTGCAGGACGTGAGCCGGGGATAGAAATTGCACCCCTTGTTCTTTCGCGGCAGCCCATTGCAAGAACTATTGATTTTGCTTCAAGTACCTGGTAGCCGTCAATCGGGTTGATGCAGTGTATCTTCTTGTCCTGCGTTACCTCAAGCACCATTGTGTCGCACATAACCTTGATGCCCGTACCCTCAAGCATTTTTATAAAACGTCCTGCGTATTCCGGACCTGTCAGCTCTTCCTTGAAATAGTGAAGGCCGAAGCCGTTGTGAATACACTGATTAAGAATACCGCCAAGCTCCTTATCACGTTCAATAATAAGAATGTCGGTAAGACCTTTTTCGTTTGCTGCAAGCGCAGCAGCAAGTCCGGCAGGTCCTCCGCCTACAACTATTAATTCATATGTCATGGCTCAGACCTCCTTTTTGCTTTTTGTTTCGCCCGTTAAGATGTAGCTTCCGTTAGCGTCCTGAAGCACGTCCTCAAACGGGATTTTCTTTGTTTTTGAAATAATTTCAAGTACCTTCGGTCCGCAAAAGCCGCCCTGGCATCTTCCCATTCCCGTGCCGCATCTTCTTTTGATTCCGTCAAGTGAAACGGGGGTGATGGGGGATTTGAGCGCCGCGCGGATTTCACCCTCTGTAATTGTTTCGCAGCGGCATACAACGCGTCCGTAGGTCGGATTTTCCTCCACAAGTCTGTTTTTGTCCTCAGGCGATAAATCCTTAAATCTGATATGCTCTCTTTCGTCAACGGGGTTAGCCTTTTCGGTCATTTCAAGCCCGTCGTTTTTAAGAATGTTAACCATATCTTCGGCAACGGCGGGAGCAGCGGAAAGGCCGGGAGATTTAAAGCCCGCAACGTCAATAAAACGCTCTGCTGCAAAGCCTATTACAAAATCGCCTGTGTCGGCGTTGGGGCGAACGCCAGTGAAGTTCCTTATGTTTTCCCTGTAATTGATGCTCGGAATTGAT
>JAFYGD010000137.1 GCA_017543415.1 Eubacterium sp.
TATCTCCCCCGTCGACAAAATCGTTAACGACGGTGAAGAAATCTGCTTCCCCTCAGGTATGGAGGAAATGGGCCCGGTTACCAAAAAGCTTTACGAAACGCTTACCGGTATTCAGATGGGAACTATTGAAGCTCCCGAAGGCTGGGTAGTTGAAATTAAATAAGATAAAAGTATTAAAGACCTTCGTTTGAAGGTCTTTTTTATTTTATATGTAAGGTTTTTATCAAAATAAAGACTGATATATTGAAACTGTCACTTCAAGATGATATACTGTTTTATTGTGAAAGGTTGATTATTATGAAAAAGGTTATCAGTTTATTTCTTTCAATATTAATTCTGTTCTCGGTTTTGCAAACGGTTCCCTATACCGCGCTTGCAGACGGAGTTGAAACGCTCGGTACTCTTACGCAAGGCGTGCCGGCTGAGGTAAAACGCGAGCTTAATGAAAGAAAGTTCTACTATTACTCCTTCGTTCCCGAGGAAGACGGACTGTATTTAATTTCTACTCACGACGAAACCGTGCAGTACATTATACCCGCCCTTTTTGACGAAAACCTTGAGGTTGTTGACGATTCCGTTTATCAGCGCGACAAAAACAATACCCGTCAGGCAACACGTGCGTTTTCGGGTGACCTTAAAGCGGGAAAGACCTATTATGTAGGCGTTTATATTTTACTTACCGCCGCAACAACCGCCTATCCTCTTGCTACGGTTACCGTTTCAAAGCATACTCACAGCTTTGCCCACGGTATCTGTACTGTTTGCGAAAAAAAGGACCCCGACTATACACCGACCGTAAACACCCTTGAAACAAACGTCACCTTTGAAAACGAATTTGTGGCTCCGGGTGAAATTCAGTACTACACCTATACCCCCGAGGTCAGCGGCTGTTACCATATTACATTAAGCAAAAACTACGATTATAATTACACGATTAAAAACAGCGCCGGCGAAAAGGTTGTTGCCCGCAACACCGGCGTTTACACCGACCTTGAAGGCGGCGAAACCTACAGCGTTGAAATAAATCACAGCGAAAAGAAACTCGGCGCGTACACATTTACGGTTTCATATCACGAGCACAGCTTTGTTCACGGCTACTGCAAAACTTGCAGCAGATACGACCCTGATTACGTTGCTCCCGTTCCCGAGCTTGAGCTCGGCGTTCCGTGCGAAGGCGAGCTTACAAGGACTAACGAAATTAACGAATTTACGTTTACCCCCGATACCGACGGAAGCTATAAGTTTTCATATGACGATAAAGACGTTATGGTAAAAATGACGCTGCTTGACGGTAAGGACAGTCTTTTCTCTTCAACTTATTACCCGCAGTATGCACAGCTGGAGGCGGGCAAAACCTATACCCTTCAGATTTCGTGGTGGACCTCCTACAGCGCAGGGCCGTACACCGTTCTTGCAGAAAAGCATGAGCATGAATTCCACAACGGCTACTGCTCCGTTTGCAAGGCAAAGGACGAAAGCTACGTTGTGCCTACTGTTCCGCTTGAAATTGATACATATTACGACGACGAAATCTTTTCCACCCCCGAGGTGCATCATTTCTCCTTTACCACAGACGAGGCGGGGCTTTACAACATTGACACTGACAACATCACGCCGAATCCGCACACCTTAGGCTCGCTTACCGTTTATGTTTACGACGGCAACGGCAATAAGGTTGACAAGGCGGCAAGATATAATAGGTACTGGTGCTACAACCTTGAAGCAAACACCGCTTACACGTTTACAGTTCAGGTTTACGAGGGCCACCCTTTTACGGGCACCTTCAAGGTAAGATACCGCCGCCACACCCACAGGCTTTCGGTAACGGGAACAGAAAAAGCAACCTGTAAGACCGAAGGCAAAAAGGCGTACCAGTGCCCCGAATGCGGCTATACTACTGAGGAAATCCTGCCGGTTGACCCCGACGGTCATCAGTTCGTCAACGGCACCTGCCGTCTTTGCAACGCGGTTGACGAAAGCTATGTTAAAACAGTTAAAGAAGCAAAAACAAACATCGTTTACTACGCAGACGCTTATTACGGCGGCGAAACCAAATACTTTTCCTTTACGCCTGAAGAGGACGGCGTTTATGAGTTCGGCGCTACGCCGTGGAGCAACAGCACGGCGATTTTTGAGCTGTTTGACGAAAACGAAAACCGCGTTATGAAATTCAGCGCTTCGTCTTCAACTACGGGCTACGCGGAGCTTGAGGCGGGAAAAACCTATGTGCTTGCCATAACGCTTAAAAACGATGATAACGGCGTGAATTTTACAATAAAAAAGCACGCTCACAGCTATAAAACGGAAACAAAAGCGGCAACCTGTGAAGAAACGGGCTATGTTAAACGCTCCTGCAAATGCGGCGACTTCACCGCGGAATATACCGAAGCAACGGGACTCCACAGCTTTAAGGAAACCGTTGTTAAGCCCACCTGTATTGAAAACGGCTACACCTTTTACGAATGTACCGTATGCAGGTTCAGCTATTACACAAGCTATGTTCCCGCAGACCCTGACGCGCATCATTTTGTTAACGGAATCTGCGACGAATGCGGAGCTGTTCAGAGCGGTTATGAATTTACCGATTTGAAGCTGAACCGCAGCACCTCGTTTACCTTCAGCAACGAGGACGACGAGCGTTACTTCCGCTATGTTCCCAAGGAAACGGGATATTACACAATCAAGTCCTCCGGCAGGGCGGACCCGTACTGCGAGCTTTACGACGAAGAGATGAACTGGCTTGACGATGCAGACGATATTAGCGACAGTAATTATAACTTTGAGCTTTCCGCCTACTTTGAAAAAGACAAACCCTACTACCTTTGCGTTGGAATTTACGACGGAGTTAACAAAAAAATCACCCTTAAGGTAACAACCCACACCCATAAATACGAAACCGAAACCGTTGCTCCCACCTGCGGCTCAATGGGCGCAACAATTAAATACTGCGCCTGCGGTGACTATGAAATAACCGACGTTAAGGAGGCAACGGGAGCCCACACCTACAGGCTTGAGGAGATAGTTGAGCCCACCTGCATTGATAAGGGCTATACCGTTTACGCCTGTTCCGTCTGCGGCGACAGTTATACGGATAACGAAAAAGCGCCGACCGGCGTTCACGAATACGAAAACAAAATCTGCGTCAACTGCGGCGCAAAGCAGCAAAGCACGAACAGGGTGTTTGAATCGGTTATCAACCCGGGCGATTCAATCCCCGTAACCTTTACAACCAAAGACGACGTTGCTTACTTCACCTTTGTTCCCGAATTCGGCGGCTCTTACACCTTTGAAACCTCCGGCTTTGCGGACACATATATAGTTCTTACGGACGAAGACGGAAAAACCGTTGCCGAGGACGACGATTCCGCCCCTGCGGAAAACGCACGCATTAACGCAATGTTCCTTGCGGGCAGGGTATATACCTTTGCCGTTGACGTTCTTGATTTGAAGGAATGCACCTTCACGGCAAAGCTTTATGCGCACACTCACTCCTTTGTTTCCTTTACGGTTCCCGCAACCTGCGTTGACAAAGGCTATACCGAATACACCTGCACCGAATGCTTTTACAGCACTACGGGCAGCTATACGCAGCCTACGGGCGTTCACAGCTACTCGGGCGGTATCTGCGAGGAGTGCGGAAGCATTGATACCTCTTACGGCTTTGATGCGTTTAAAGACGGCGAAACGAAAACCGTTTCCGGAAACTCCCTTAAGGTTTATTCGTTTGTTCCTTTCCACAGCGGCGAAGGCGAGCTGTGCCTTGCAATGGGGCTCGGTGCGATTGTTATTCTTGATAAAAACGGCAATCCCCTTGCTCCGACAGATGAAAACCAAACGATAACCGACTCGGTTAAAACAAACTTCGTAAAGGGTGAAAAATACTTTATTGCCGTTTATCCGCTGCTCACAACGGTTGCGGTAAGTCTTAACTGCAGCTTTGCTCATACCTTTGAGCCTTACACCGTTCCTTCAACCTGCACCGTTAAGGGCTACACCTGTAACAAGTGTACGCTCTGCGGCAAGGAGGAGGATAAAACCGAGCTTGATTTGGCAGAGCACAATTACGTTTACGAGGAGCTGCCGCCAACCTGTATGTATAAAGGATATACCTGCCTTAAGTGCACGGTATGCGGAAGAGAAAAGGACAGAACCGAAACCGAAATGGTTGACCACGACTTTGTTGAAGAGTACGTTGCGCCTAACTGTACCTTCGCGGGACATTTCTGTATGAAATGCAGATACTGCGGGCTTACGAAGAACTACACCGAAATTCCCGCAAACGGCGTTCACGAATTTACCGACCATGTTATTGCGCCAACCTATTATTCGGAAGGCTTAACCGTCCACTTCTGTAAAATCTGTTGTTATGAATACACTGACAACGTGGTTCCTCCGCTTGATCTTAAGCTGAAGCGCCGTAAAATCAAAAAGATTAAGGCGGGTAAAAAGAGCCTGCGCGTTTGGTGGAACGCCGATTCTGACGCGGAGGGCTATGAAATCCAGTACAGCGCTTCAAGGAAATTCAAAAAGCGTAAAACCATCAGGGTTAAAGGCAAAAACAAGGCTTATAAAAAGCTCAAACGGCTTAAATCAGGCAAAAAATACTACGTTCGCGTAAGGTCTGTCAGAACGATTAACGGCAGAACCTACCGCTCAAAATGGAGTAAGAAAAAAGCCGTAACGGTTAAATAAAACGCAAAAAAAGCGGCTGAGTTTAAAACTCAGCCGCTTTTTACTTTAATATGTTTGCTTTGTTTTTCTCTGCAAGAGCTAACCGAGAATGCAAAACTTGAATATTCCGACAAAGTGCAGCGCTGTTCCGAGCAAAATGAAAAGGTGGAAAATCGTGTGGAAATAACGTTTTTTGTTGCCTTTGGCGTAAAAGATAATCCCAAGCGTGTAGGCAACTCCGCCCGCAACAACCCAGAGTATCATTTCAAGCCCGTAAACCTTATAAAGCGGATAGAGCAAAAGCAGCCCTGCCCAGCCTATTGCAAAGTAACCCGTCATTGAAACTATGGCGTAGGTTTTAAAATCAATAGCCGTAAACACAACGCATACTGCCGTTCCCGCAACAATCAGCGCGGAGGCTATACTAAAGATAACCGTGCTGAACTGCCTGACTCCCGTTAAAAGTATAGGCGCGTAGGTTCCTATAATCAGCGCAAAAATTGAGCAGTGGTCAAGCACCTGCATAACCTTTTTCGGCTTTTCGGGAATTAAGCCGTGGTAAACGCTCGACATAGTGTAAAGGAAAATCATCATTAACCCGTAAAATATTCCGCCGCCCAGCGCCCAGAAATTATGCTTTAATACCGAAAAAACGATACAAAGCACAAGTACAACCACTCCGAACGCACCGCCTGCAATATGGGTGCTCATATTTGCAATTTCTTCGCCTCTTGTATACGGAGGCAGCTTTCTGTCAGCAAGCTTTATCCGTGACATAATATCGCCCCTTTCGTTTCTTCAAAAACAGTTTATACCGCAGCAAAAAACAATTCAACCTACTGCTTGAAATATAACTCTACCGAGCTGAAAAGCCACTCTACCCAGAGTAGGAAACAAGCTGTAATGCGGTTTTTGGGGCTTGAATTTCGCTTTTTATTGTAGTATAATTGTGAAAAAATCAAAGGGTGGTTTATATGACCGAACAGGAATTTAAAAGCACCGTTGCCAAAAGAATTGCATATTACAGAAAGCTTGAGGGCATTACCCAGAGCGAGCTTGCAGAGCTTCTTAACTATTCGGATAAATCGGTTTCAAAATGGGAGCGCGGCGAAGGCCTTCCCGACGCATACGTGCTTTCAAAAATAGCGGAGCACTTCGGGGTAACGCTCAATGACCTGTCAAGCGAAAAGGAACCTAAAATCAGCGGAAAATTCGTAAAGCGCAGCGAGTTTGTACCTTACCTTTCGGTCGGACTTGTCTGGCTTGTTGCGGCGGTGGTTTTCTTCGTTCTCGTTATCCTTCCGTTTGATATTCACCGCGAATGGCTTGCGTTCATTTATGCAATTCCCGCCTCGTTTATAGTTGCAACGGTTTTTGCCTGCCTCTGGTACGGACTTACGGCAAGAGCGGTTTGCATAAGCGGAATAATCTGGGGAGCGTTTACTGCTGTAATAGTTACCTTCCCGTTTGCAAAAGTGGGCTTTCTTACAATCGCCTGCGCTATCTTCCAGGCGCTCGTTATTCTTTGGTTTTATATGATTTACAGAACAAGAAAAGACGGCTGAGGGGCACCCTACATAAATAGGTTTAGGTTTTGGCTGTGTCCTTTTGCCCCTAAAGAAGCTAAAAAATCCCTGAATACGCGAGTATGCAGGGATTTTTATAACTCCTTTACGGACTAAAACTACTTTGCCAAAACTGCTTC
The DNA here is from genome assembly GCA_017543415.1 of Eubacterium sp. Classification (GTDB taxonomy): domain Bacteria; phylum Bacillota; class Clostridia; order Oscillospirales; family Acutalibacteraceae; genus Eubacterium_R. The sequence continues at coordinate 6,377 of JAFYGD010000137.1, forward strand.
GCACCCTAAAATCAACAGATTTTTTGTTAGAACA
>JAFYGD010000138.1 GCA_017543415.1 Eubacterium sp.
TAAGATTTTATTAATCGTCTGCCGCTTCTACGGCTTCCTTGAGCCACTCTTCGTCCTCAGGCTTGCTTTCACCGTGTTTAACGCGGGTGATTACCGCCAGGCCGAGCGCAAAGAAGATTGCGCAGAACAGGAACATATAGTTATAATCCTCTTTGAAAAGTCCGATTAACGCACCGCAGAGGATGGGTCCTGTAATAGCAGCGGAGAAGGTTGCGGTATAGTAATAGCCCGTAAAGGTACCTACATAATCTCTTCCGCCTATTGCAAGAACGAGAGGCAGGGTATTGATATTGATACAGCCTACTGCTGCGCCGCCTACTACAAGGGCTATCCAGAGAACAATCCAGGTAAACATTCTGTTATTGATTACCTGTGAAACCAACAGATAAATACCAAACATTACAACTATAACGGTAAGGCCGATAATAATTGTTTTTTTGCGTCCGAGCTTACGTCCCATAGCGCCCGCGGGAATACCGAAGGCTGCAAGCGAAACGGCGAATACCGCCATCATAAGCGTTGAATAAATGGGCTTAACATTAAGGGTGTCAAGCGCAAAGTTTGTAAAGTTGGGAACGATAGCCTCTGTTGCGTTATTGATAAGGAACAGGGCTGCAAGCATTGTAATAAGGCTTGTTCTTTCCTCTTTGGAAATAGGTAAATCCTTAATTTTAATCTTCTTTGGCTTATCGCCGCTTTCTTCCATATATACATCGGCAGAAAGGTCGTTAGCCTTATTCTTTTTATAGAAGATTGTAAGAATTACAAGGCAGAGAACCGTGATAACCGCTGCAACAACGAAGATTGGAGTATAGTTTACATACTGGGGAGTTCCCTTTGACATATCAACAACCTTCTGTGCTACAAGCTGGCTGTCGGTACCTGCGCTTGAAAAAGACGTGCCGTCAAAGAAAAGCTTATCCCTGCCCGAAGCGATAAAGTTATCAACATGGTCCTTATACTGCGACGGGTCAAAACCGTTAAGATAATTTACCACGGGCGAGCCGTCTGCATTAACGGCTAAAATCTGACCGAGGGAGTTTGTTTTAGCCTTAAGAGCATCGTGAACAGCGGTAAATCCGAGCAGACCTACGAGCGTTGTTGCGATTGTACCTACAACAAAGCCTATCATCTGGCCAACGCCGCCCATAATATTGATTACTGCGTTTGCGTCGCTCTGAAGATGAGAGGGCGTAAAGTCAGGCATAAGAGATACTACCGGCGAACGCCAGATTGACATTGTAAAGTTAAAGAAGATAATTACCGTCATCATAAGCACAACGGAAAGCGCGGTGGCTTTTACGGTTGCGGCAACGGGAATTAAACAGAAGAACGCCGCACAGATAGGAAGGCAGATAATGATGTAAGGCATTCTTTTGCCCCACTTTGAGTGCGTTCTGTCACTTCTTTTGCCGAAATAAGGCTGGAAGATAACACCGAAGATGTTATCAATAGTCATAATTGCGTTTACGAAAAGCGCTACCGAAAGGAAGGCGGGAAGCTTTGCGCCGCCGTCTGTAAGCTCGGTAAGCTTTGCGCGGAAGATTACGGGAACATAGGAATTATAAACCGACCATAGCAGCATACAGCCCATAAAGCCGAAGCCGATAAGGAAGGTCTGTTTATAATTAAGGCCGTTCCCCTTCTTTTCTTTTTTACCCATAAACATACTCTCCATTCCAAATTAGTATAAAATTATAATAACACAGTCACAGATAAAATACAAATAAAGAATTTATAAACTTTAGCCCCAGGGATTAGCGCTTTCGGGCTGACGGATTCCGCTGAGAAGCATCTGCTCCCAGAGATACCATTTACCGTCCTTTGCGTGGCGCAGCGTTACCTGACGCGGGTTATCCGCACCGCCTGAGGTAAGGTAAAGCACCGCATAACCCTCATTATTATAGGAATACGGATTATCGCTTACGGTAATGCTGAAAGGCTGTGAAGGCGTATAATCGTTTTCAGGCACAGCACCTTTAAAATACGAACGCGGAATATAGTTTTTACCGTCCATAAAGCGGTCGTTTATAAACTGCTTTTCGCTGGGTAAGATTTCACGCGGTCCGCTGATAAACTGAAGCGCCGACAGAGCAAGCTCCCTGTTTTCCGGATAAATACAAAGAGCAAGAACAGTAAGCGCCGCCGTTTTAAACGGGGTTGACAAATCGCTTTCGGGAAGGGCTTTAAACTCTTCAAGCGACGAAGGAACAGAAGCGAAGGTAAGCGTTTCGCTTTTATTATTCTGCGGCGCGGGCTTTTGCTCCGCAGGCTGATTTACCGCGCTGTTTACAGCCGAATTAACGGCGTTGTTAACCTCGCGCTTTGCAGTTCTTAATAAATCGTCGAAAAGTCCCATAATTTCCTCCTTTTAAGATAAACCGTATAATACTCTCAGCACAATAGTTACGCTGAAAATCATCTGTGCGGGATAATAAGTCAAAAGCGTTAAATAACGCATTTTTGCGGTTGAAAACCTGTCGTTATCCGAAAATTTCAAACCGAGCGTTGCGTCCGAAGTCATAAACATAATGGGCGCAATTACAAGCAAAAACTGTAAAAGCGGTGCGCCGCGATAGCCAAACAACGCAAGATTGATTGACAACGCGCCCATTGAGCAAAGGCCTAAAACATAAACCAGCATTGGCGGTCCGATTTTACCGGGCTTAAGCTTAAGGATAAGCGTTGCGCCGACCGCAACTCCTATACCGAGGAACAGCACGGCAAGGAATACGGGAAGGCGGAAGGCTTCAAGCCGTTTGATTTCCTTAATGAAAGCAACAATGTAAAGCGCATGGCCCAAAAGGAAAAACGCTGCGCCGACAATGGTTGTAACGATAATTCCCTTTTTCTTGTTTTTCTCGCTGAAAAACGGGTCACAGGAAAGAAGGGCATCGCCGATAATTCCGCAGACAAGCGCTGAAATAATCAGCTTTGAATAAGTATCCCCGCCGCACGCCCAATAAGCAATTACGCCGCTTAAAACGAATATTGACGAGGCAAGCATTTTTTCCAAAAAAGCTCTTTTATCAGTATCCGGAAAGCTGTGCTTTGCGTAAATACATGCAACAATTATATCAAGCACCAATAGTACGGGGAAAACTACAACCCACATATTTATGCCTCCTTAATAAACTAATGTCTATTATAATAATATAATATATCTTACAATTTGTCAACGAAAATAAAGGGAGGGTATGCTTCCCCTCCCGAACGGTTATTTTGTTTTGCGTTCTGTTGAAAAGCCCTGGCCGCGAACCTCTTTTACCTTGGTAACGGTAACGAACGCCTCATTATCAATACTGTTGATAAGCTCGGTAAGCGAATACAGCGAGCGCTTATGGATAATACACATAACGCCCATTTGCTTTTCTCCCTTAAGCCCCGTTTCAATAGAGGTCATTGTTGCGCCTATATTCAAATCGTTAAGAACGGCGCTGCGGATTTCCTCATACTTTTTGGAAATAACGAAAACCTGAAGCTGCGCTTTACCGAGCACCATAACCTTATCAAGCACATAGCTTTCAATTACGATTGTAATTATACCGAGCAGAAGCGCTTCGGAGCTTGAGGTAAGCGCCTGAAAGCCGATTACGGTTATATCCGCCGCCCATACGATTACGGCAACGCCGACATGGGTATATTTATTTACGATAAGACCTATAATATCCGTTCCGCCGCTTGACGAGCCCTGGCGCATTAAAAGCCCTATTGCTGCACCGAGCAGAACGCCCGCAAAAACCGCTGCAAGAAGGTTATCGTCCGTCAGTTTTTTCTGAAACAAGGGAAGGCTTTGAAAAAGCTTAAGGAAAAGCGGATAAATAATTGAGCTTACAACGGTTGAAAAGAAAAACTTTTTTCCGAGGATGAAAAGCCCGATGAACATTAAAACCGCATTTACAATAAGTACGAACAGCGCCGTGTCAAAGCCGAAAAGCTTATGAATTACGATACCGACGCCCGTAATGCCCCCCATAAGAATTCCGTTGGGGATTACAAACGCAGCAACGGCAAGGGCAAAAAGCGCGTTGCCGAGAATTATTGCCGCCGTTGATTTAACTTTTTTCAAAACACCACCGACTTTCAATTATTATATTTTTCAGTAAGTGTTAAAAAATACAAATTTGCTATTGCATTTTTATTCAAAAACTGTATAATCAAATGGTTGAATTATATTTAATAGATATATTTTAACATATTAGTATATTAAAGTAAAGGAGTTATTCTTATGGCTAAAAAGAGCTGGAAGGATTATGTAAAAACAACGCTTTTTATAATTGTAGGCAACGCGTTGCTTGCGTTTCTTGTTGCGGCGTTCATTATTCCGCACGATATAATTATGGGCGGAACAACGGGAATTGCGATTGTTCTTAACCGAATTATTCCCGTTGAAACGGCAACTCTCGTTTTAATTCAGAACATCGGACTTCTTATTTTAGGGTTAGCCGTTCTCGGTAAAAAATTCTTTTTCACAACGGTTGCAAGCTCTGTTCTCTACCCCGTTTTTCTTGGCATAATGCAGAAAATACCGAACATTGATAAGATTACGGACGACACCCTGCTCGCTTCACTTTTTGCGGGAGTGCTTATGGGAATTTCGCTCGGGCTTGTTATGAGGGTAGGCTCGTCAACAGGAGGTATGGACGTTGTTAACCTCGTTTTACACAAGTGGCTGCACATACCAATTGCGATACTCGTCTGGGCAACGGACATAATTGTAGTAGGCGGTCAGGCGCTCTTTGTTAAGCCGGAAAAAACGCTTTTCGGTATTGTTGTACTTGTTCTTGAAGCGTACGCGCTTGACAAGGTAATGATTTTCGGTAAGTCGCAGACTCAGCTTTACGTTATTTCAAGGAATTATGAGGAGATAAGGAAAGCGCTTATCAGCGACCTTAACCTCGGCGTAACGATGAGCAACATTGAAACGGGATTGCTTGAAAACGAGCAGAAGGCAGTACTTTGCGTTATTCCTTCAAGAAAGCTTTTTGACACAACGGAAAAAATTCAGTCCATTGACCCCGAAGCCTTTATTACAATTACAAAAATCAAAGAGGTACGCGGACGGGGCTTTACTAAAGCAAGAGAATACTTAAGTGAAGAAATAAATAATTAATATAGACATTTCAAACTGAATATAGTATAATATTAAGGATATTTTAGATTGGGGACACAAAATATATGAATATAGTAGTTTTAGGCGGCGGAATAAGCACAGAGCGCGACGTATCGCTCACAAGCTCAAAAAACATAGTTAAGGCTTTGCGCAGCATCGGCGAAAACGCAGTTCTTCTTGACGCGTTTATGGGCTACGAAGGCGACATTGACACCTTTTTTGAAAACGGCGCCGACGAGGACGCAGCCTCACTTATAGGGCTTACAGACCCGTCGATTGACGAAATAAAAAAAGCCCGCGGAGTAAGCGAGGACAGATTTTTCGGCAAAAACGTTATAAAAATCTGCAAAAAGGCGGACTTCGTTTTTCTCGGCTTACACGGCGAGGACGGCGAGGACGGAAAGGTTCAGGCAAGCTTTGACCTGCTCGGAATAAAGTACACGGGTACTGACTGCCTTGGCTCCGCGCTTGCAATGAATAAATACTATTCAAAGCAGATTATGGTTGCAAACGGAATTAAAACAGCCGACTACACGGTAATTAAAAAGGACGGAAATATGGCAAAATACACCCGTCCCTGCGTTATCAAGCCCTGCTCCGGCGGCTCAAGCGTAGGCGTTTCAATAGTTGAAAACGAAAGCGAATACGAAAGCGCAGTTCAAAAGGCGTTTAAATATGAGGATGAAATAATCATTGAGGAATACATAAAGGGCAGAGAGTTTTCGGTAGGCGTACTCGGCGACACAGTGCTTCCCCCGATTGAGATTATTCCCAAGGACGGCTTTTACGATTACGAAAACAAGTATCAGGCAGGCAAGACGATTGAGGAATGCCCCGCAAAGCTCAGCAAGGAGCAGACAAAGGTGCTTCAGTTCAACACAAAACGCGTTTTCGACGCGCTCGGACTTAAGGTTTACGGAAGAATTGACTTTATTCTCAACAGCAAGGACGGCGAATTCTACTGCCTTGAGGCAAATTCCCTTCCCGGTATGACTCAGATGAGCCTTTTACCGCAGGAGGCTGCGGCAATCGGAATTGATTACCCCTCGCTTTGCAAAGAGATTATAAGATTATCCGATAAAAAATACGATTAAAAAAGACGGCACTGCCGTCTTTTTTTAGTATTTAGTATTTAGATATTAAGGATTAGTAAACTACTTACTATATTCGCTTTTCAATTTCTATAATTATATCGCTCATTTTTACATCAAGAGCAAAAGCAATTCTGTAAAGTGTTTCCAAAGTAGGTTTTCTTTCGCCGCGCTCAATAGCAGATAAATGAGTTCTTCCTATATCTGCAAGACCGCTTAAAACCTCTTGCGAAACGCCTTTTTGTTTTCTTTTTTCGCTGATTACTTCACCTACTATTTTTGAATCAAGCATAGGTTCAAACATAGCATCACCTCATATATTCAGTGTATGCTAAAAAACAGCGAGTTATGAACACATATGTTGACATAGTGAATACTTATGTGTTAAAATAGTGTTACCAAAGTTTAAAACAAGGAGAAGCACTATGGATAATAATCAGAATAATAATCAAAACAATCCAAATTACTATCAATACAACCAGAATCAACCGACACAACCGCCAGTACAACAGTTTAACGGCGGTTATGTTCCTGCTCCTGCTAAACCGAAAAAACCATTTTATAAAAAATGGTGGTTTTGGGTTATAGTTGTAATTGTAGTTCTTGCTATTTTCAGTTCACTTGGCGAAGACGATGAAACCACAGAAAACGCTAATTCAACTTCAATATCCGAAAATGCTGATGTTGA
>JAFYGD010000139.1 GCA_017543415.1 Eubacterium sp.
GAGGGCAGCCACTGTGCAATTTGCGGCGCGGTTCTTACCAAGCAGAAAGTAATTCCGAAGCTGAAGGCGGCAAAGCTTAAAAGCTTAACCGGCGGAAAAAGCTCCTTTACAGCGAAATGGAACAAGGTTAAGGGCGTTGACGGATATCAGCTTCAGTACTCCCTGTCAAAGAAATTCAAAAACAAAAAAACCGTAACGGTTAAAAGCGCAAAATCAATTAAGAAAACGGTTAAAAAGCTGAAAGCAAAGAAAACGTATTATGTAAGAATCCGCGCTTACAAAACCGTCAGCGGCAAAAAGCTTTATTCAAAATGGAGCAAGGCCGAAAAGACTGCAACAAAATAAAGGCTGAAGAAGTCATTAAGATAAAAAAGAGCACAATGTAAGACGTTGTCATGCATTGTGCTTTTTGAAAAGCGTTTTCAAAATAATTGAAAGGGGCGGTAAATATGCTCAAAATAAACACAGGCATTATTACGGAAATATTTGATGCTAAAAGGCTTTCAAACGAAATGTACAGCTATCTTTGCTGCGTTATAAACGAAGAATTAGGCAAGCGCAACGACAGCGTAAACGATAAGCTTATTTCCAGCTGTGTTGACGAAATGCTTAAGCTTAAGCAAAAGAAGTAAAACCGAATAATTGATAAGTGTATGTATTTGTGGTACAATAGTTTACGGTTATTCGTTAAGAAAGGGGGAATATTGTGGCGGGCCCGAAAGCAAGGGCTGACGCGCTTCTGAGTGAAGCGTATTTAAAGTATCAGCTTGATATAACAAAGTACTGCACCGTAAGACTGCGGGAAAACAAATCAGCAGTTGAAGACTGTGTGCAGGAAACGTTTCTGGTTTACTATAACAGGCTGCTGAAGGACGAGGAATTCAAGAACGTAAGAGCGTTCCTTTACCGGACGGCAGATAATATATGCAAAGGCGCAGATACAAAGTTTATCCGCGAGGCAAAGAAAAATGCGGATATTGAATCGTTTGAAGAGGTTGAAGCGGCGCCTGTTGATTTCAGAGCGGCGGACATTGATTACGACGAACTGCGGGAACTGCTGATAGCAGAGCTGAGCGACGATGAGCAAAGGCTGTACCGGCTGAAGTACGAACAGAAAAAATCGCTCAGGGAAATCGGCGAAATTCTTGACATACCGCCTAACGCGGTTGCCAACCGTACTTCAAGGCTGAGAACCAAGGTTAAGAATTTAATTGCGCCGATAATAGAAAAACATACAAAAGGAGGTGTTATGCTGTAAGTATTGAAATCAATAAAGAAATCGTTAAAGACATAATGGCAGAAACGGATTACAAAGCGGAGCTTGCCGAGTTTCTCAATTCAGCCATTGACGATGAAATTGCAAAGGGCGACGATATGGACGACGGGCTTGTAAGCGAGTGCGTTGACATTTTACTTGAGCTTGACGAAGGCAGTCTTGATAAAGCGCTTGAAAAAATAGGCAAAGGCAAAAATATAATAAAGCTTGCCCACAGAAAGAATTTTGCAAAAAAGAATATTGCGCGCAGCGTTGCCGCAGTACTTGCGTTTATAATTGTTACTCACGGCGTAGCATACCGTTCAGCAACCGCATATCAGAACGCGGTTGACAGATTTGTAAACGAAATTGTCGATATACTTGAAAACGCCGCCAAAAAGACGGAGGACGGCGGTTTTGAATGCGCCGATATAGATATTAATTATCCCGACGGTTTTGAAAAGGTAATTCATTCCGAGGATGAAGCTACTCTTGAAGGCTTTACGGTTACGGCATATGATTTTGACGACAACAGAATTCAGATACCGATTACCGAATGTGAAACGGAAAAAGCGGTGGTTGAAGAGGACGGACAGAAGTACGTTCTTATTACCGTAACCTACAAGGGCTGTGTAAAAACCGTAACCTTCACGCTGGCAGAGGGAGAATAAAATGAAAAGAATACTGTCTCTTTTATTATCTGTATTATTGCTTTTCTGCTCCGTGCCGGTAAATTATACGGCGCTTGCCGAGCCGGCAACGGATGAAGGCACCTGCGGCGAAAACGCCGAGTGGGCGTACTATGAAAGCACCCATACCCTTGAAATCGGCGGAATCGGAAAAACAAACGACTACAGAAAAAGCGCGCCATGGAGCGCGTATTGTGACGAAATTGTATCCGTTACGGTGGGCGAGGGTATTGACTATCTCGGAAGCAATATTTTCTGCGATATGTCCGCTCTTAACGAGGTTCACCTTCCCGACACTTTAGAAGTTATCGGAACGGGGGCTTTTAAATGGTGTACCGGATTGACGCAGATAAATATTCCGGAAAATACGGAAGAAATAGGGGATGAAGCGTTTTTTGACTGTGAAGCTTTAAGCGGTATAACTCTGCCCGAAAGCCTGTACGCTATCGGCGATGAGGCTTTTCTGTGCTGTATGAGCTTAACAAGCATTGATATTCCCGAAAGCGTAAACAGTATCGGTACTGATGCGTTTGTTTCCTGTGATTCGTTAACCGGAATAAACGTTGATGAAAACAATTACGACTACTCTTCAGTTGACGGCGTGCTTTTCAACAAGGACAAAACGGACCTGATTGCTTATCCGAAAGGCAGCACGAAAACAAGCTATACAATTCCGAACAGCGTAACGCGCCTGGATTCAAAAGAGTTTTACGAATGTGAACATCTTACGGAGGTTACAATACCTGACAGCGTTACAAAAATCGGCGAATCGGTTTTCGAGGGCTGCAGCGGACTTACGGAGATTACAATACCCGACAGCGTTACGGCAATTGGAAAAAACGCTTTTTCATACTGTTACGGATTAACTCAGATAAGCATTTCCGACAGCGTTACCAAAATCGGAACGAAGGCGTTCAGCGACCTTGATTTATCAACTGCAAATATTTATTTTACAGACGTTAAAAACATATGTGACGGAATGATTACTTCCGCCCTGGGCGGCACGGCTGAACGTAATTTTTATTTAAATGGCGAGGCTCTTACAGCCGTAAATATACCAAGCGACGTAAACGCCGTAAGCGCGGGAGCGTTTGCTTACTGTACGGAATTAACGCAGGTTACGATTCCCGCCAGCGTAACGTCAATAGGCGCAGGTGCCTTTGATGGCTGCACGGGCTTAACTGCCGTAACAATGGAAAACGGCGTTGAAACAATAGATGCAGGGGCGTTTAAAAACTGCAGCTCTTTATCGTCAATAAGCTTACCCGACAGCGTTACAGCCATAGGCAGCAACGCTTTTGCAAACTGCGGCATAACCGGCTTTACTGTGGGCGACAATAACGAATACTACAGTTCTGAAGACGGCGTGATTTTTGATAAGAACAAAACCATGCTGCTGTTTTACCCTTCCGGAAAAACGGACGAATCGTATTCCGTGCCCGCAAGCGTAACAAACATAGGCGCATACGCTTTCAGCGGATGCTCAAGTCTGTCGGACATTATTATTCCCGAAAGCGTATCAAGTGTTGAGGCTTACGCCTTCTCAGGATGTTCAAGCTTAAAGAGCATAACTTTTTTAAACAGAAGTTGTGAGATTAAGGACAGCTCTTTTAATGTAAGAACTGTGTTTTACGGCTTTCACGCTTCAACGGCTCAGGCTTATGCAAACAGTCATAACAGAGCATTTTATCCGCTTTGCACTGACGGAACGCTTAACCATAATTTCAAAATCAGCGAACCGTACTGCCTTAATGAGGGCTGTGGTGCGGAGAACCCCGATTATGACGATACATACGCGGGTGAATGCGGTACAGACGTTTACTGGCATTATGACAGCGAAACGCTTACCTTAACCGTTTTCGGCGAGGGCGCTATGGACGACAGTCAGCCCTGGGCGTCTTTTGCGCCGTATATAAAATACGTTGTTGTTGAAGAAGGAATAACGGCAGTCGGTAACGGCTCGTTCAAAAACTGTAACAACATAACAAGAGTTACCCTTCCCGAAAGCCTTAATTCAATCGGCGCAAACGCGTTTGAGGGCTGTCTCTGGCTGAGAACGCTTTCCGTTCCGGGCAGCGTTACAACGCTCGGCGAGGATTTATTCAAAAACTGCAGAAGGCTTATCTTTATTGATTATTCGGGCACAAAGGCGCAATGGAATTCATATTCCGAAAGCGTTCTGAATTCACAAGAAATAAAGGAAGCGGTTGTCAGGTGTACCGACGGCCTGATTTATGACGAAAACCTTTATGTTGTTGAAAACGGAGCAATCTATACGGCGGACCGTAAAAGGCTGATAAAGATTATTGAGGTTAACGAGGAAAAGAAGTTTGAGGTTCCGAGCGGAGTTGAAACGATTTCCGAAGGCACCTGCGCAGATACGGACGTTGAGGTTGTAAATATTCCCGAAACGGTTACAACGGTTGAAAAGGATTCACTTAAAGGCGAGGGCGTAAGGCTTGTTAATTTCCCGGACGGAGTCAGCGCGCTTGACGAAGACGCAATGTCGGGAGAAACGGTAGCGGTGGTTTATGAAAAATCCGCAACGCATATCCGTCTTCTTGAAATTGCCTATCCCGAAATCCTTTCATTTGAAATGACAGATGAAAAAACAAACGGCACGGTAAACAGCGTTGTTATTAACAACCGCGCTTTGCTGAAGTCTTCGCCGAGTTATACGCGCGATAAAATCAGGAAGAATTTTGCTTACAGCGGAGTGGACATAAGGCCCTGTATAACAATCCGTGAAAACGGAACGGCTATAAGTAGCGGCAACACGTCTGACAGGCTTTTTGAAAAGACATACAAGAATAACAGATACGCCGGAAAAGCGTCTGTAATTATTATTGCAAAAGCCGCAAAGTATAACGATGTAAACGAAATACTTCATTTCGGCATATTCTATAACGCTTCAAACCTTACCTGCTCTCTTTCAAAAACTGAGTATTCATATAACGGGTTCAAAAAGTCGCCGAACGTGACCGTTAAAGCCCCTGACGGAAAAACCGTTTCAAAAAGTCAGTATACCGTCAGCGGTAATTCGGCTTCAAAGGTCGGAATGCATACCGTAACCGTAACTTTCAGTGAAAATTTAAACGAATCGGGCAGCGGTCAGCCGATGAGTTACGGAATAAAACAGATTACTTTTGTTATCAAACCGCGTAAAACAAAATTAAGAAGACTCTCAAGGGGCTCAAAATCCGTTACAGTTAAGTGGAAAAAAATAAAAAAACAGGCTGACGGTTATCAAATTCAGTACAGCACGGATAAAAGCTTTAAAAATGCAAAAACCGTTAACGTATACGGAGCAAAAAAAGCTTCAAAAACAATAAGAGGCCTTAAGGGCGGAACAAGATACTATATCCGTATTCAGACCTTCAAAAAGGTAAAC
>JAFYGD010000140.1 GCA_017543415.1 Eubacterium sp.
CTTAACTCCGTTGATTTTTTTACCCTTTTTCTGCGGGTTATCGTCAATTGCAATTATCGGCTTTCCGCTCTGGAAATTAACATTATTGAGAGAATCAATAACAAAATTACCCATAAAGCCTGCACCGACTATCATTATTCTGTCGCCCTTGATATCCCATGTGTTAATCGGACGGAAAATGCGTTTGAAAAACCTGAAGCCGATACGCGGAAGAATGATGCTTGCAAGAAGAAGAATAAACATCAATATGTAAGCGTAAAAAGCAAGACCGCCGTTATAACCGAGAATTTTCTTAAAAACAATTCTGTCTAATAAAAACAGCTCTGCTCCGCCCGCAATTGAAGCGCCTATTCCCCTTACATATTCGTCAATTCCCGCAAAGCTCCAAACCGTGCGGTACAAACCGAACAGATAGTTAATCAGAACGGCAAGCACACCCGCGGTAAAGAAATGCAGATACGAAAAATAAATTGAACTATACGATGTATTTACTATATGCCCGTTTTCCGTAAAAATACAGATACAGGCGTTACTGAAGCTGAAAAGCACAAAGTCCATTATCATAACTATTGCGTTTTTCAACAGCTTTATAAACATTGCACTTGTAAAAAACGGCTCTCTCTTTTCCATTATTTCCTCATTCCCGAACTTCGGTTTCCTTTTTTCTTCTTATTGCTTTCGCAGCCGCCTTAACGCCGAGAATTGCAAGCGATAAAAACGCGGTTGCGCCTATAATACAAAGCGGAATTATGTAATCCTTTTTGTGCGAAGCAAGCTTTTCTGTATTGATTCCTATTTCTGCAAGCCTCTGCTCCGGCTTTTTTTCAACCGGTGCAAACGTAGTTGCAATATGGTTGTTTGCTTCCACCGGGGTTTTGCGGGTTACGTCAGCCGTGTTAGCTCCGACAACAAAATCACACTGACGGTAAATTTCGTCATTAGCGCAAACAACTACGGTTGCCGTTCCCTCTCCGGTAGCGGTAATAACTCCGCCCTCGGAAATTTCAATAATATTTTCCTCATCACAGAAGTAACCGACTACAGCGCTTGCACCGCGTGGCTTAACGCTGTAATCAAGCGTTACGCTGTCGCCGACCTCAAGCTCCGTTGTTGCTGCGTGGATAGTCATGTCCTTTGCAAGCACGGGAGGCTCGGTAGTGGTTTCGGTTGTAGTGGCTTTCTTTTTTTTCTTCTTTTTCTTGGCTTTTGCTGTTATTGCCTGGGTTGTAGAAGCTTTTGTTGCGGTTTCTTTTTTGGTAGTCGCCTGGGTTGTAGGCGCCTTTGTTGTTGCGGGAGCTTCGCCCGAAGCGCCTGCCGCGCTCCAGTTAGGCGAGCCGTAGCCCATAATAGAGCTGATGTTTGCATACGGCTTTGAGCCCGAAGGCGTATATGTTTTCGCCTTAACCTTACCCGAGCAGTTGCCCTCAACCGTGTGAATTGTACTTCCCGAAACAGAAGAAACTATTCCTACATGCTGGGAGGAGCCGTTTCCGCTCCAGTCAAAGAAAACAAGGTCTCCCTTTGAGGGAGTGTAGTCCGAGGTACGCTCATGGTATCTTCCTTTGTTTTTGAACCAGCTAATCATTGAATTGCAGTTTCCGCCGCTCGGAACGATATTTGCGTAAAGCTTAACCCCGAGCTTTTCGCCAGCGCGGTTAAAGCACCAAAGCGCAAAGGTTGTGCACCAGGCGCCCTGGTATCCGTACCATTCGCCGTATTTTGAATAACTGCCCGTTCCTTCATAACCTATTTCCGCCTGAGCAACGGAAACAACGGTTGATTTCATTTCCCCAACGCTGACCGCGTAAGCAGTAAGCGGGGATGAAACAAAAATAACGAGCACGCATAATAATGCAATCAATTTGTTTTTCATATTCAGCCCTTCTAAAAGTTACGATAATATTACAGATTACATTATACACCTTATATAATAAAAATCAAGTATTATTTAATTATAGCGGTTTTTGTCAAATAAAAAGCCCGGTGTCCGGGCTTTTACCATTTTGAATTATGCAGCTGTCCTTTGAGCGAAAGCTCGGGGTAATTCCACTGCCTTAAAACCTCATACATACCAACCGCCACTGCGTTTGAAAGGTTGAGCGAGCGGATTATTCCCCTCATCGGAAGCCTTACGCAATAATCGTGGTTAGCCTTAAGCAGCTCCTCGGGAAGTCCCTTTGTTTCCTTGCCGAAAACGAGATAGCAGTTATTGGGATACTCAATATCGCTGTGCGTCTGTTCCGCTTTTGTTGTAAAGTAATAGAAGGTTCCGCCCTTGTTCTTTTCAAAAAAATCCTCGGTTGATTCGTAAAAGGTTATATCAAGCTTGTCCCAGTAATCAAGCCCGGCGCGTTTAAGCTTTTTATCGTCAATGCGAAAGCCCATAGGCTCAACAAGGTGAAGCCTTGCGCCGGTTGCTGCGCAGGAACGGGCAATATTGCCCGTGTTCTGCGGTATTTCGGGTTCTATCAAAACTATGTTAAGCGAGTGTTCCATTTATATATACCTCAACAAGCTCAAGCTTTTCGTCAATAACCGTAAAATCGGCTGATTTTCCGGGAGCTATTGAACCGATGGCATCTTCTGCGCCGATTACCCTTGCGGGGTTGACTGTGCAGGCTTTAAGCGCTGTTTTGAAGTCAATTCCGAAGGAGAGCAGGTTTTTGAATTCGGTAAAAAGATTTGTTATTGAAGCGGCTATCGTACCGTCTGAAAGCCTTGCAACGCCGTCGTTTTCCTTAACGTAAACCGTCTGACCGCCGAGTTCAAATTCACCCGTTCCGAGACCTGCGGCGCGCATTGAATCGCTTACTGCCACCGCCCTGTTGTCGCCAAGGATTTTAAAGGCGTTACGCAGAGTTTCGGGGCAGATATGGTAACCGTCACAGATAAGCTCGCAGGTCGCTTCGCTGTCAAGCGCTGCTCCGACTGCGCCTGCTTCACGCGCAGTCATAGGGGACATTGGGTTATAACGGAGCGTAACATGGCGTGCGCCCTTTTTAAACGCGGCTTTGCACTGCGCCGCCGTTGCGTTTGTATGACCTATCGCAACGGTAATCTGCGGCGCTGCGTTTTCAATGAATTCCGCGCTGTCAAACGCCTCGGGCGCAACGGTAATCAGCTTCATTAAACCGCCCGCCGCGTCATATAAATCGTCAAAATCCGCGCAGGTGCCCGCGGTTATATAATCGGTGTTTTGTGAGCCGCATTTTTCCTTAGAAATAAACGGTCCTTCAAAGTTAATTCCCGCAACTTTTGCGCCTGAACTGTTCTTGGTGTACTTATAATCTGCAATAACGCCCGCGGTTTTAATAAGCTCGTCAACGGGGCGGGACATAGTAGTAGGGCAAAATGCAGTCACACCGTTTTCAGCAAGATA
>JAFYGD010000141.1 GCA_017543415.1 Eubacterium sp.
AATACGCTTGCCCACGGTAATCTTACCGCATTTCAGGGAACCTTTGAAGGCGTGCTGAAAATTATTATCTTTGTGCTTTATATGCTGCTTGTATCGCAAATGAAGGATATAAAACGCGTGTTCAAATATCACGGTGCAGAACATAAATCAATCTGCTGTTACGAACAGGGGCTTGATTTAACCGTAGAAAATGTTAAAAACTGCTCCCGCTTTCATCCGAGATGCGGAACTTCGTTTATGTTTGTTATGCTTATTTTAAGCATTGTAGTTATAACTGTATTCTCACGCTTTGTGCCGCAGGAATTAAGGTCAAATACAATTCTCTGGACTCTTATTAAGCTTCCGATGATTCCCATTATTATGGGGCTCGGCTATGAGTTTATCAAATATGCGGGCAGGCACGATAACGTAATCGTTAAAATCCTTTCTGCACCGGGACTTTGGATGCAGAGAATTACAACAAATGAGCCTGATGAAGATATTATTGAGGTAGGTATTGCTTCGCTTAAGGCTGTAATTACCGATAATCCGGAGGATGACGAAATCAAGTAATGAATTTAAAACAGGCGTATAGCTACGGCGTACAGTTTTTGAAAACGAATAACGTTGATGAAGCGGATTTTAAAGCGCTTTGTATAGCCTGCTCTGTTGCAGGAATAAATAACAGCGAATATCTTGCTCATATAAACGACGATATAATTATTTCACGCGTTGCAAAAATGCTTTGGCGCGTTAAAAGCGGAGAGCCGCTTCAGTATGTTCTCGGCAAGTGGGATTTTTACGAAAGTGAATTCTATGTCGGAGAGGGTGTTCTGATTCCGCGTCCCGAGACCGAAGAACTCGTAGACCTTGCGGTAAAATATATTGCAAAGCTTGATAATCCCGTTATTGTTGATTTGTGCGCCGGCAGCGGATGTATCGGTTTAAGCCTTGCAAAGAAGACAAACGGAACTGTTTATCTAATTGAAAAAAGCGCAGACGCGTTTAAATACCTTGAAAAGAATTCCAAGGGGATTAATAACGCAAAGCTGATTAATGGCGATATTGCAGACAGCTTTGATATACCGCCTGCAGACGTAATTATTTCAAATCCGCCGTATATCAGAACCGAAGAAATAAGCGTGCTTCAAAGCGAGGTTCAGAGCGAGCCTGTCATGGCTCTTGACGGTGGCAAAGACGGACTTGATTTTTACCGTATTATTAATGATAAGTGGAGCGCTGAAATGAAGAAAGGTGCAAAGCTTTTCCTTGAAATAGGAAATGAACAGGGGAACGATGTTAAATCAATTCTTACTGAATTTGAAAATATAGAAATTATTAAAGATATATATGGTAACAGCAGAATGGTTGTTGCCGATAAAAGGTGATTAAATGGTAACTTTACTCTCGTTATTAAGGCACGGGAATTATCAGCAGGCTATTATTTTTATTCTTTCCGGTGTTTTTGTAGTTTTTGTATGCTCTCCTATCCATGAGCTTTCTCACGGTTGGGTTGCATATAAGCTCGGCGATAATACCGCAAAGCGCGAAGGCAGGCTTACATTTAACCCGATAGCCCATATTGATTTAATCGGTATGCTAATGATTCTTATTCTCGGCTTCGGTTATGCAAAGCCCGTTCCCGTTAATATGAATAATTTTAAAAAGCCGAAAAGCGGTATGGCGTTAACGGCTCTTGCAGGTCCTGCTTCAAATATCGTTCTTGCTTTTATCAGCGTTTTCGTTTATTATGCGTTACCTTCAAGTGAAAGCGGTCTGTTTTTCTATCTTGAAACCTTTTTCCTTTATTCAACAATAATTAATCTTTCACTTGCGGCGTTTAACCTGCTTCCTATTCCTCCGCTTGACGGCTCAAAGATTATGGCAGGTATTCTTCCGGACAGAGTTTATTACAAATATATGCAATATGAACGCTATGCAATGATTGGTTTATTTGTTCTCATACTTACCGGCGTACTTGACAAAGTTCTAAATGTAATCATCGCATTACTGTTCAGATTTATTTCAATTATTCCGAATTTAATATTTTCTTAAGGTAGTTTATGGAAAATTTAACCTATAAGCTTGAGGTGTTTGAAGGCCCGATGGACCTGCTTTTGCACCTCATAAGTAAACACAAACTGAATATTAACGATATTCCCATTGTTGAGCTTGTTAATCAGTACCTTGATTATGTTCGCCAGATGGAAGAAGCCGATTTTGATATAGCCGGCGACTTTCTTGAAATGGCTGCAAGGCTGATATATATAAAAACCGTTTCGCTTCTGCCCCGTCATGAGGAGGCTGAAAAGCTTAAGAAGGAGCTTACGGGCGAGCTTATTGAATACCGCGACTGTAAACTTATGGCAGAAAAGCTTTCTAACCAGACCGATGGTTTCGGAAGATTTGTCCGTGAGCCGCAGAAGGGCTATGTAAACTATGACTATGAGCGTTTTCATGAGGGCGAAGAGCTCCTTAATGCTTACATAAACGTTGCAGGAAAGGCTATGAGAAGGCTTCCGCCACCGATTGATACCTTTAAGGTTATTGTTGCTAAACGCTTTGTAAACGTTGCTACCAAGGTAAGAACGGTAATGCGTAAGCTCTGGAGCGGCAAGAAGGTCAGCTTTTTAAAGCTTTTTGACGGCGCTCAGTCAAAAAGTGAGCTTGTTGCAACCTTCCTTGCGGTGCTTGAACTTGCAAAAACCAAAAGGATTACCATTGACGGTGATATTAAAAACCCCGATGTGCAAATGGTAAACGAGGTTAATGAAGCAGAAATATTTGATGAGGTAAATATAAGTGAGTAACACAGATAATGTTTTATCGGCTCTTGAAGCAATGCTTTTTGCAGCGGGTGACCCCGTTGAACCTTCAAAGCTTGCCGAAGTGCTTGAAATTGATATAGAAACGGTAACAAAAATACTTGGCCATTTAAGCGCTATGTACGATGAGCGCGAATCGGGTTTAATGCTTATTAAGGTTGATAATAAGTATCAGCTCTGTACGCGTGAAGAACATAGTGAATCCGTAAGAAAGCTGCTTGAAATAAAGAAAAACACTCCGCTTTCCAATGCAGCGTTTGAGGTGCTTGCAATTGTTGCCTATAATAAAACGGTTACAAGGTCTTTTATTGAACAGGTCAGGGGAGTTGACTGCTCCGGTCCCATTTCTTCGCTTGTTCAGAAGGGTTTGATTGAGGAAAAGGGCAGACTTGATTTACCCGGACGTCCGCTGATTTACGGTACTACGGACAGGTTTTTAAGATGCTTCTCGCTCAATTCGCTTGAAGATTTGCCGGACCTTCCGAAAACCGAGGAAATCGAAAACCTCGGCAACGAAGGTCAGACTTCACTTTTCGATGATGAAAAGGAAGCCCCGCTTCTCAATACCGAAGTTCTTGAAGAGGAGGGTGATGACGAGTAAATGAAAGTATTTTTAATTGTTTTAGCGGTTATTGTTTTAATTACGGCTTTAATTCTTGCAATTTCGGCTGAATTTACAATTATCTTTGATAACGGCTGGTCAACTAAAATCCGCGTTCTTTTTATTGAAAAAGATATTCAGCTTTCAAAGCTTCTGTCTTTCATTATCGCTCCCGATAAAGCAGGTAAGGAAGCTGCTGAAAAATCAAAGAAAAAGAAAAAGGAAAAAGACGCACCTCCCGTTGAAGAAGCTGAACAGTCCTTAGAAGAGCAGCCCGTTGTTGAAGAAACAGTTGAGGAAACGCCTGAAGAATCAGTTACCGAAGAGCTTCCCGTTCACGAGAAAGCCAAAAAGGAAA